>NZ_FMFG01000019.1:0-9760 GCF_900066275.1 uncultured Faecalibacterium sp.
GCAGCAGGCACAGGCCGCTGTCCTCCCGGGCGTAGCGCTCCCGCAGGGCTTCCAGCGCGGCTTCCACGCTGAGCTGCGGCAGCTGCACCGCCTGGGCCAGCTTGTCGGCACCAATGGGGTCGCCGCTGGCAAACAGCATGGCTTCCACGGCTGCACGGATCTGTTTCTGGTTCATTCCTTCTCCTTATCATGTTGGATGCGGCCCCGCTGCATGGTCAGCCGGCCCTCGTCGTCCAGCTTTACACGGCCGCCGCGCACCAGCTCCAGCAAGGCCAGAAAGGTGGCCACGTTGGTGCTGCGGGTCTGCTGGCGGCTGAACAGCTGGCTCATTTTTGCCGCTGTGCCGCTGATCAGGTGCCGCAGAATGTACACCACCCGGCTCGTCACCGACACCATGGGCGCTGTGACCAGCGGCTCGAACTGCTGCTGGGTAGGCTCCCGGCGCAGCTTGGTGCGGCCGGAAAGAACGGCCCAGTAATCCGCCAGCACCTGCGGCGCATGGTGCAGGTCGTAGGTGTTATCGAACTCCATCTCCATGGGCGGACGCACAAAAACCGGCGCAGCTTCGGCCTTTTGGCGCAAAAGCGCAGCCATGCGGCGGCACTGGTCGTACTCGATCAGCTGGCCGGTGAACTCCTGCTTCATGCGCTCGCCCTCTTCGCTGCGGGGCAAAAGCAGATAGCTTTTCATCTCCACCAGCCGCGCGGCCATCTCGATGAAGGCGCTGGCGGCTTCCGGGTCCGGGTCGGCCCGCGCCACCGTGGCGGTGTACTGGTCGATCAGCTCCAGAATGGGGATGTTGTGCAGGTCCATCTTATGTTTGGCCACAAGCGCCAGCAATAATTCCAGCGGGCCGTCAAAATCTTCCAGATGGAAGGTCAATTCTTCTGCCACGCTCACACCACCGTCCCAAGGCCGGCATAGTAGATGGAATACGCGATCTTATCAATGTAGCCGGTGCCCTTGCCCAGCAGCTCCCACACGATGTTGTTCAGGTAGTACAGGGGGGTATCCAGTGCGCCGAACCACACTGCCGCCAGCAGGGCGATCATGATATAGCGCTCGTACTTCATCAGGCCAAAGTAGATGCGCCGGGGCAGCAGCACCAGCAGGATGCGGCTGCCGTCCAGCGGCGGCACCGGGATCAAGTTGAACACGGCAAGGCTCACGTTCATCAGCACAAGGTACTGCAGGAACATGGCAATGTAGATGGTGGCATCGTTCACCGGTGCCCAGTAGTACATGAGCTTCCACACCACCATGCCCACATAGGCAAGGAGGATGTTTGCCGCAGGGCCAGCCAGCGCGGTGAGGGCCATGCCCCACTTGGGGTTTTTGAAATTGCGGGGGTCGGTGGAGACGGGCTTTGCCCAGCCCACGCCCGCAAACACCATGCACAGCGTGCCCAGCAGGTCAAAGTGGGCAAAGGGGTTCATGGAGAGCCGCCCCTGCCGCTTTGCGGTGTCGTCGCCCAGCAGCCATGCCGCCAGCGCGTGGCCGCACTCGTGGAAGGGGATGGCCACCAGCGCCACCAGCGCGCGGATGAGATAATAGATGCCCTGAGAGGTCATTCGATATTCCTGCCTTTTTTCAGTATACCATATATAATACTATTTTTTGAGGTTTTAGACAAGGGGTGTCCAGACGATTTAAAATGATCTCCGCTTCGCTCTGATCATTTCAGCGGAATTTTATTTTTAATTCGTGATTTGTCTACGAGTTGCGGCACCCAGCATTCGTTTTGTGCCTTGAACGGCACTCACGTCTTGCTGGCCGCTGCCCCAACAGCTTCTCCCTGTTTCCGCCACTGGCGGCGGTCGTCGCCGTTGCAGCCTGCGGGCTGCTCCAAATCACATTTTCACACAAGGGGTCGTAACAAAAAACAGCATCTGAGTGCATCGGGGCAGTTTTCCAAAAAAACGCAAGATTTTTTGAAAAAAGGCTTGCATTTTGCCCGGTAATCTGCTACAATAGTCAAGCTGATTATTTTGATTCCTTACTTCACTGCAGGAGGTGCAAGTACCATGGCTAAATGTGAATGCTGCGGCAAGGGTGTTGCCTTTGGTATCAAGGTTTCTCACTCTCATCGTCGTTCCAACCGTACCTGGAAGCCGAATGTCCGTCGTGTCAAGGCGGTCGTTGAGGGTTCTCCCAAGTACGTCTACGCATGCTCCCGTTGCCTGCGCGCTGGCAAAGTTACCCGCGCTGTCTAATTTGGTGTATGTGGCCGGTCACTTTGTCGAGTGGCCGGCTTTTTTTGTTGCTGTAAGGAGGCAAAACACATGGCTCTGCCCAACGATCCCATCATGCTGCTGAGCGTGGTGAACCTGAAGCTGCGTGATTTTTACAAAAACCTCGATGCTCTGTGCGAAGATCTGGATGCCGACAAGGCAGATCTGTGCGCAAAGCTCAAAGCTGTGGGCTACGAGTACGATGCCCAGCGCAACCAGTTCGTGTGATATTTCCAGAGAAAGCTTTCTTTTGATTGCCAACGACCGGCACCGACGTGCAGCGACTACGCCCGGGCCGGTGAATATAGAAACAAGGAGTGCTTGATTTATGATCCAGGGTACCTATTACAAAGAGTGGAGCAGCGTGCTGAACCGCGAGATGGAGTTCAAGGTATACGGCAGCGCCGGTGTGCCGGTTCTGGCCCTGCCTGCCCGCGGCGGCCGCTTTTATGATTGGGAGAACAACGGCATGCCCGATGCCATTGCCCCGCTGCTGAACGAGGGCAAGGTGCAGCTGTTCTGCGCCGACAGCATTGACGGCGAGGCCGTACTGAACGGCGACATCCCGGTGCGCCGCCGCGCCGAGATGGAGGAAAAGTACTTCGTCTACCTTACCGCCGAGCTGGCTCCCCGGGTGCTGGCCCTGAACGGTGCCGCAAAGGATGCCAAGCTGTGGTGTGTGGGCATTGACCTTGGCGCTGTGCACGCCGTCAACTGCCGCCTGCGCCGTCCCAAGCTCTTTGCCGGTGCCATCGGCCTTTCCGGCATCTACGATCTGGCCCGCTTCTGGGGCAGTGAAGCCGACGATCTGGTGCTGCGCTGCTCTCCCCTGCAGTATCTGGCCGAGAACGGCATCGCCGACAAGCTGGCTCTGGCCAAGGCCGAGGAGAACAGCCTGATGCTCTGCGCCGGTCAGGGTGCCTACGAGGACGATGCCAAAGCCGACACGCAGGCGCTGGCCGATGTGCTGGCCGCACAGGGCCTGCCCGCCCACCTCGAGGTCTGGGGCGGCGATGTCTCCCACGAGTGGTACTGGTGGGGCAAGATGCTGGGCCTGTTTGTGCCGCGGATTCTGGAGAAGTAAAAGATATTTGATAGAGGGAAGGCATTTGCAGTGCCTTCCCTCTTTTTGTTTGTATTTTTCAATTCCCTACTTGATTTATCGGGTTTGCTGTGCTATACTCATGCTGTAAGACATATACCCCCTATGGGTAAAGGAGATATTTTATGGACAACGAGAAAAAGCCCTGCTGCTGTTGCGGCACGCCCGCCCAGCCCGAAGCTGCCACGGCTCCGGCCGTTGACGCATCCGCTGTGCCCACCGAAAGCGTCACCCCCTCCTGCTGCCGCCACAAGGACCGCACCCCGGAGGAGCACAAGGCCCTGCTGAACCGGCTCAGCCGCATCGAGGGGCAGGTGCGCGGCATCCGCGGCATGCTGGAAAAGGATGCCTACTGCGTGGACATCCTTGTGCAGGTGGCGGCGGCGAACTCGGCGCTGAACAGCTTTTCCAAAGAGCTGCTGGCACAGCACATCTCCACCTGCGTGGCGGACGACCTGCGCGCGGGCAGCGAGGCAAAGCTGGACGAGCTGGTGAATCTGCTGCCCAAGCTCATGAAATAAGAAGCCCTTTCCCGTGCATACTCAACGTAGGAGTGATATTTTATGGAACAATACAACGTTACCGGCATGAGCTGCGCAGCCTGCTCCGCCCGGGTGGAGAAGGCCGTGAGCAAGGTGCCCGGCGTTGCCAGCTGTTCGGTAAGCCTGCTGACCAACTCCATGGGCGTGGAGGGCACCGCCAGCTCTGCCGAGATCATCAAGGCCGTGCAGGATGCCGGTTACGGTGCCAGCCCCAAGCGTGCGGGCGCGGCGGCTGCCAGCTCTACCAGCGCCGACCTTGACGCGCTGGCCGACCACGAGACCCCCAAGCTCAAGCGGCGGTTCATTGCGTCGCTGGGCTTTCTGCTGGTGCTGATGTACTTCTCCATGGGCCACATGATGTGGGGCTGGCCCCTGCCCCGCTGGTTCGACGGCAACCACATCGCCATGGGCCTTGTGCAGCTGCTGCTGGCGGGCATCGTCATGGTCATCAACCAGAAGTTCTTCATCAACGGCTTCAAGGGGCTCCTCCACGGCTCGCCCAACATGGACACGCTGGTGGCCATGGGTTCCATGGCAAGCTTTGTGTGGAGCACCTACGCCCTGTTCGCCATGACCCGCGCGCAGGTGGACGGCAACAGCGAGCTGGTCATGCACTATATGATGGAGTTCTACTTTGAGTCCGCCGCCATGATCTTGACCCTCATCACGGTGGGCAAGATGCTGGAGGCCCGCTCCAAGGGCAAGACCACCGACGCGCTCAAGAGCCTGATGAAGCTTGCCCCCAAGACCGCCACCCTGCTGCGGGACGGTGCCGAAGTGACCGTGCCCATCGAGCAGGTGCAGAAGGGGGACATCTTTGTGGTGCGCCCGGGCGAGAACATCCCCGTGGACGGCATCGTGCTGGAAGGCACCAGCGCCGTGAACGAGAGCGCCCTGACCGGCGAGAGCATCCCCGTGGACAAGGCTGCGGGCGACAAGGTGAGCGCTGCCACCACCAACCAGTCCGGTTTCCTGCAGTGCCGGGCCACCCGCGTGGGCGAGGACACCACCCTTGCCCAGATCATCCGGATGGTCAGCGATGCCGCCGCCACCAAGGCTCCCATTGCAAAAATCGCCGATACGGTGTCCGGTTTCTTCGTGCCTGCGGTCATTACCATTGCGGTGCTCACCACCATCGTGTGGCTGCTGCTGGGCCGGGAGCTGGGCTATGCACTGGCCCGCGGCATCTCCGTGCTGGTCATCAGCTGCCCCTGTGCGCTGGGTCTGGCAACGCCGGTGGCCATCATGGTGGGCAACGGTCTGGGTGCAAAGAACGGCATCCTGTTCAAGACCGCCGCTTCGCTGGAAGCTGCAGGCCGCACCCAGATCGTGGCGCTGGACAAGACCGGCACCATCACCAGCGGTGAACCAAAAGTGACCGACATTCTGCCCGCCGAGGGCGTTTCCGAGGCGGAGCTGCTCACCCTTGCCGCCGCACTGGAGCGCAAGAGCGAGCACCCGCTGGCAAAGGCCGTGCTGGCCTGCACCGACGCGCAGAAGCTCACCGCCCCCGAGGTATCCGGCTTTGCCGCCCTGCCGGGCAACGGTCTGGCCGCAAAGCTGGACGGCGTGGAGATCTTTGGCGGCAATGCGTCCTTTATCGGCACCAAAGTCACCGTGCCCGCACAGCTGCAGGAAAAGGCCGCAGCCCTTTCCGCACAGGGCAAAACGCCCCTGTTCTTCGGCGGAGCAGGCCATCTGCTGGGCATCATCGCGGTGGCCGATACCATCAAGGAGGACAGCCCCCGCGCCATCCGGGAGCTGCAGGCCATGGGCATCCGCGTGGTGATGCTCACCGGTGACAACCAGCGCACTGCCGATGCCATTGGCAGGCAGGCCGGTGTGGACGAGGTGATCGCAGGCGTGCTGCCCGACGGCAAGGAAGCGGTCATCCGCCAGCTGCAGGCATCCGGCAAGGTGGCCATGGTGGGCGACGGCATCAACGATGCCCCGGCCCTGACCCGTGCCGACACCGGCATCGCCATCGGCGCAGGCACCGACGTTGCCATCGACGCGGCGGACGTGGTGCTGATGAACTCCAAGCTGTCGGACGTGCCTGCCGCCATCCGCCTGAGCCGCGCTGCCCTGCGCAACATCCACGAAAATCTGTTCTGGGCGTTCATCTACAACATCATCGGCATCCCGCTGGCCGCAGGCGTGTTCATCCCCTTCGGCCTGACGCTGAACCCCATGTTCGGTGCTGCTGCCATGAGCCTTTCCAGCTTCTGCGTGGTAAGCAACGCCCTGCGCCTGAACCTGTTCGACGTGCACAGCACAAAGCACGATCGTGCGGCAAAAAATGCTGCTTCCCTGCCCGCTGTCTCCGCACAGCCCGCAGCGGTTGCAAATAAAGAGAGTACCAAGGAGGACACTGCTATGAAAAAGACCCTGAAAGTGGAAGGCATGATGTGCGGCCACTGCGAAGCCCGCGTGAAGAAGGCTCTGGAAGCCCTGCCCGAGGTGGACGAGGCCGTGGTGAGCCACGAGGCCGGCACCGCCATCGTCACCCTGAACGCCGAGGTCGCCGACGACGTGCTGAAGAAGGCCGTTGAGGATCAGGACTACCCTGTGACCGGCATCCAGTAAACCGCCGCTGAATACTCCCCATCAAATGGAAAGGCCGCTGCATGTGAACCGTGCAGCGGCCTTTTTATCGTGTTTACAGGCTTTTAAAATTGATTCAGAATATCAGCAGAATGATCGTATCACCGTCGTACTGCCAGATGACCCGCACATCCATGTTTACGCTGAACTCGAACAAGTCTACCGTGCCTTGAATACGCTTTGTGCGCAGCGACGGATACAGCGGGTCCATTTCCAGAATTTCCAGCTTCTTTTTCAGCTGCGCCCGCTCCGCTGCGTTCAAACGCTTCAGGTTCTTTATGAACCGTTTGGTGTAGGTGATCTTGTAATTCATTCGTCCGCACCGTCCAGCGCTTCAAACAGTGCGTCCACAGTGTCGAACACCGGCTGCTCCCCTGCCGCAATTTTGGCCTTTGCTTCGTTGATCTCGCTGCGCAGCTCGTCCAGATACTTTTTGGGGTAAACGGCTACCGGCATCAGCTCGATCACGCCATCCTTCTCCACGATCTCCAGCTTGTCGCCCTCCCGCAGGCCCATCTTCATTACAATATCCTTTGGAATGGTGATCTGGGATTTTGTCCTCAATTCCGTCAGCATCCTTCATTCTCCTTTGTGCGATTTTCTTACTTTCTCACTTTTATTATACTCTGCTTTTTTCAAAAAGCAACCATGCACCATAAAATTTTACAAAGCGTCGTTTCTGTGGGTTCTTATTGTATTTCGTCAAAAAGTATGTTAAACTAAAAATGCCACCCCAAAGGGTGGCGTTAAGGTGCTATCTGCAAGCGCAGGTGGTCATGCTTCCTGCCCTGTATCGCTGCTCTTTCTACATGGAATGAAGCAGAGGTTCCGGGAGGAAACTTTTTTGGAAGTACCCTGCCCGGAGCCTTGAAGGCGAAGGGAGGGATATCAATGAGCCTGATGGAGCTTTTCACTCTGCTCACGGTCATTCTCATGCTGTTGAGTCTGATCCTTGATGCAGTTCGCCTGACCGTTGAGGTCTTGGAGAAGTTTTCTCAGCGCAAATGTGATGACAACAAAAAAGATTGACTGCCACAGCCTTCCAACTCCGTGCAGTCAATCTTGATTGTAAAGGTAGGAAGCTGACCATTGCGGACAGCACCTTTTCTATTTGTAGTATAGTTATTTTTTGCCGTTTTGTCAAGAGAAGGTGCCCGCCTTCTCTTTTTCTTTCCCCATTTTCCTGTGCATTTTCACCCCGGAAGCTGTGGCTTTTTGCGCAAAAACTATTTGTTGACACGTTGTTTTTTCAGAGTTATACTTATTGCAACAACATTTGGTTTTGCTTCCAGTTATAAACCACAGCGAAAGGAGAAATGTATTTTGGGAGTATCCATTCAGGACCGCACAGACTTTCTGAACATGCTGGATGCCTGCAGGACCGAGCAGCAGCTGTTCAGCCGCCTGACCTTTGCGGTAATGTTCCACCAGACCGACCCGGATGCACGGGAAGATCTGCTGGACGACGTGCGCGGCGCAGCCTGCAACATGCAGCTGCCCGCCGTCAATTACAAGATCGATCAATGGCTCAACACCTGCAAGCAGGCGTGGCAGGCCGACCCCGCAGCCTTTATGGCAGCCGTGAACGCGGACGCAAAGCAGCGCAAGCTTGCGCTGGAGGGCAGCGCGGCGCAGCCCGGTCTGCTGGCCGATGTGCCCATGCAGAGCGTGGCGTGGCTGGTGCCGCAGCTGCTGCCGCTGGGCGAAGTGTCGCTGCTGGGTGCCGACGGCGGCACCGGCAAGGGCATCTGGCAGGCACAGCTCATTGCCTATGTGACGGCGGGCAAGACCTCCGGCTTTTTTCCGCTGCCGCCGCAGCAGACCGGCAAGGTGCTGCTGCTTGCGGGCGAGGACGACCCCGGCAAGGTGCTCAAGGCCCGTCTGCTGGCGGCCGGGGCCGACATGAACCGGGTGCTGGTGCTGACCGCCGACGACTACTTTGGCAAGACCGGCCAGCCCCTTACCCTCAAGGATCAGGCACTGGCGGATTTTGCCGCCAAGGCCGGGCCGCTGCTGCTCATCGTGGACCCGCTGCAGAGCTTTCTGCCCGCCGATGTGGAGATGGCAAGCCGCAACCAGATGCGCGGTGCCCTGCTGCCGCTGCGCGCCATTGCCGCAAAGCAGGGCTGCGCGGTGCTCATCGTGATGCACTCCAACAAAAAGCAGGGCGTTTCCGGCCGCGCACGTCTGGCCGACAGCTCGGATATCTGGGACATGGCCCGCAGCGTGCTGATGATGGGCCGCGCCAAGAACGACGGCAAAATTTATCTCAGCCACGAGAAAAACAGCTACGCCCGCCCCCAGCAGACGGTGCTGCTGCACATCGACGATGTGGAGGTGGAGGGCGTAAAGACTGCACGGGCCGTGTTTGACGGCTACACCGACAAGAAGGATGCCGACTTCATTGAGGAGCGGCGGGTGCGCACGGCGGAGACCCGGCAGGACACCCGCAGCGCCATCCTGAACGTTCTGTCCGAGAGCCGCCTTGGGTCGATGCCCAGCAACGAGCTGCGCGCCGCCGTCCTGCGGGAGGTCGGGTGCAGTGACAGTACATACAACCGTGTGTACAGTGACCTCACGAAGTCCAGCCAAATCGCAAAGCAAGCGATACGTGGAAAAGATGGCAGGAATCGCTGGTATACCTGCTACTGTGGAGAAACATCTGACAAAGTTCCATTTTAAATACTGATCTACGTTATAAATTTGATGTTTGTCAGCTTGACAAAGTTCGGATATTTGACAAAGTTGGAACTTTCTCAGAACAATGGAACTTTCTCACCTTGACAAAGTTACTTTTCAATCGTTGTATCGTTTAAAAGTTTAAACTTGCTCAGATAACGCTCCTACAGTAGCACCTGATAAAGTTCCCGGAAACCGCAGGCTGCGTGCTGGCAGCTTTCTCCGCGAACAGCCCGGAACCCACGGTTCCGCCCCTGTGCTTACGCACGGGGCCCCACTTCCCGGACATTCGCTGGAGAAACTCCCAGCCCACAGCCCAGCACGCGGCCCGCACCTTAACTCCTCGCCAACTCCTCCACCGTGATGCAGCACACGGCAAAGGCCAGCAGGGCGCAGTCCAGCGGGACACGGCGCAGCACCACCACCCGTTCGGTCAGGGTGGTAAAGGTCTGCACGGCCTGCACCGGCACGGTGCTGCCCAGCCAGAACAGCGCCACCGAAAGCGGCAGATGCACCGCCCGCGCTGCCAGCAAAGGCCGCAGCGAGATCTCGGCCGGGCAGATGGTGCGCACCTGCAAAAGCACCGACACCCCCTGCACACT
>NZ_FMFG01000019.1:10014-10387 GCF_900066275.1 uncultured Faecalibacterium sp.
TGCCCGGCCCCGCCCTGCATCCGGCACAGCAGTGCCGCCGTGAGGTATCCCGCCAGCAGCTGGGCCGCAAACAGCCGCACCCCCACCGCGCGGCTGCCCAGCATCTGCTGCCCTACCGTGAGGATGACAAAGGACGGCCCGCTGCACACACAGGCGGGCAGCAGCGCCGAGGCCTGCCGGGAGGTGAGCTGACCGGTGCGCACGGCTTCGGACGCAGCCACCGCCGCCGGTGCAAAGCCCCCCAAGGCCCCAATGAGCAGCACGCCGCCCGCACCCTTTGCCCGGATGCCCATGAGCCGCGCCGCAGCGCTGTGCCGATGCCCTGCAGGCGGGGCTGCGGCTGTGCGGCGGGCCGCTGCTGGTATCGCTGTTT
>NZ_FMFG01000019.1:10584-14845 GCF_900066275.1 uncultured Faecalibacterium sp.
CGCGCCGCGGGCAGAACTGCGGGATGGGAGGGAATGGGATGTGTGCCAAGCGCAAAAAGCGGCTTTTGCTGCAAAGCTGGCTGGCCCTGCTGTTCCGTCAGCCGCCGCAGGGCTTTTACCACGCCCCTGCCGTCTACCTGAGCGGGGGCCGCATGGAGGTGGAGCACTTTTGCCGCATTCTGGCCTACAGCCCCGACCGGCTGTGCCTGCAGATGCCCCATGGCCGGTTGACCATCTACGGCGACGGGCTGAAGATCGTCACCCTTACCGCCAGCCGCCTGACCCTGCGGGGGCGGTTCGTGCGCACGGACTTTGCGGATGACTAGGAGGTGCCCATGGAACCGGTAAGCCTTTGGGCCGCGGTGGAGTTCACCGCATGCAATGGCAGCACCGAAGCCCTGCTTACCGCTGCCGCCCGGGCCGGGCTGCATCCCTACGGGGTCACGGCCCTGCCGGGAGGGTTTGGCGGGCGGTGCGCCGCGTGGCAGTACCCGCGCCTTGCCGCACTGGCCCGCAAGCACCGGGTACGGCTGCGCATCCGCCGGAAGCTGGGGCTGTATTTCTGCCTGCGCCCCTTGCTGCGCCGGGCCGGGCTTTGGGCGGGGCTGGCGGTGTTTGTGCCGCTGCTGCTCTTTGCACAGCAGTTCGTCTGGTATGCGGACACCTCTTCCCTCACCACCGGACAGGCTGCGCGGGCCTGCGCCGTCCTGCGGGAAGCGGGCCTGCAGCCCGGTGCGGCTGTGACCGAGGCAAAGCTCACCGCCGGGGAGTACGCCCTTTTGCACAGCGGCGAGTTCTCCTGGGCCAGCCTGAATTTTGCCAAAGGGCGGCTGGTGGTGGAAGCCGCCGCGGCCAGGCCCAAGCCGGACATTGCCGCCGGAACGCTGCACGGCATCCGGGCAAAATGCGGCGGCACTGTTCTGCGCACGAACCTTACCAGCGGCACCATGCTGGTGCAGCCGGGCCAGCAGGTGGAAGCCGGGCAGGGCCTCATTGGCACAGCCCGCGCCGAGCGGGACGGCACCCTGATCTTTGCGCCCGCCGCCGGAACGGTGGTTGCGCAGTTTGAGTGGAGCGACACCCGCACCGTGCCCTTGGAAGAGACGGTGCAGCAGTACACCGGCGCGTGCACCCGCACATACCGGGTGACAGCGTTCGGGCACACCTTCTCCCTGCCCGCCGCGCCTGCGCCGGAACATGCGGCGGTGGTCCTCCGGCACTTCCAGCCGGAGGTGCCGCTGCTGGGCCTTGCCCTGCCCTGCTCTGTGGAGGAGACCTGCCGCTATGTGCAGCAGCCGGAAACGCTGCACCGCACCGAAGCGCAGGCCGCCGCGCTGGCCCGGCTGCAAAGCCTGCAGGCGCTGTACGCCGCATGGCCGGACGCGGAGCACATCGCCCGCAAAGAGGACTGCACCGTGAACGGCAATGTACTGGACTATACCGTTACCTACACCGTGGCAGCGGACATCTGCGGGTGAAAGGATTCCCGTTGTAATTCGCCAAAAAATATGTTAAACTAAAAACACCACCCCAAAGGGTGGCGTTAAGGTGCTGTCTGCAAGCGCAGGTGGTCATGCTTCCCTCCGGCAAGCGTCCGGGGGACGTAAAAGCTTATTGTTTGTTCCCCCGTTCGCAAACGCGGAAGGGGGGATGCATCATGAAGTTGGAAGAGGTTCTGCAGCTGTTCGTCATTGTTGGCGGTACAGTTGGAATTACATTTCAGATTGCATGGGCAATCTTCAAAGAGATCCATAACAATAAGAAATGACCGCCCCAGACTCCCAAACCGTGGCGGTCATTCTTATTGATCTAACCGGAAGGAGCTGACCATTGCGGACAGCGCCTTTTCTATTTGTAGTATAGTTATTTTTTAGCGGTTTGTCAAGTCCCCTGCTCTGCAGCGGCACGCTCCGCCGCCTGCGCGTCGTACTCGGCAAGCAGGTCGTTGAGGTCGTACTGGTACTTGCTGTGGCAGAAGTGGCACACCACCTCGCAGGCGGGGTCCTCGTCGCGCATCCTCACCAGCTCCTTGCGGCCAAGGCTGAACAGCATCTCCTTGGTGCGCTCGGCGCTGCAGTCGCACTGGTAGTGCACATCGCGCTCGTCCAGCACGTTGGGGTCAAAGCCCGCCAGCGCCAGCTGCATCATGTCCTCGGGGGTCTTGCCCTCGTGCAGCAGGGTGGTGACGGACGGCATGGCCGCGATATTCTTTTCCAGCTGATCGATCTCCGCATCGGTGGCACCGGGCAGCAGCTGCACCATAAAGCCGCCTGCGCACAGGATGGACAGGTCTTTGTCCACCAGCACGCCCAGCGCCATGACGGTGGGCACCTGCTCGCTGTAGGCGTAGTAGGCGGTCAGGTCCTCAGCGATCTCGCCGGAGACCAGCGGCACCTGACCCACGGTAGGCTCCTTTTGCAGGCGGTTATCCCGGATGACGGTGAGCACACCGTCTTTGCCCACAGCGCCGCCCACATCCAGATGGCCGTTCGGCTTTGCGGGCAGCTCCACCAAGGGGTGATCGATGCAGCCCTTCACGTTGCCGGTGCCGTCGGTGCAGGCAATGACCACGCCCGCCGGGCCGCCGCCGGACACACGCAGGGTGATCTGGTCACGGTCGTCCTTGAGCATGGAGCCCATCAGGGCCGCGCCGGTGAGCAGACGGCCCAGTGCCGCGCTGCAGGTGGCGCTGGTGGTGTGCAGCTTTTCGGCCTTGCGGACGATCTGGGTGGAATCCACGCCACAGAACACGACCCCGCCGTTCTCCGACAGGCCGCGGATCAGATTTGCCATAAAGTTATCCCTCCAATTGTGTATACTGCTTGACTGCGCAGAAGAAATAGCGCTGGCTGTCCTCGGTCAGCGGGCCGAAGGTCTCGCCGTCGCAGACGCTTTCCAGCGCAAAGCCGTGCTTTTCCAGCGCGGTGCGGATGGTGTCAAGGTCATAGGTGTACTCGCAGAACTGCTCGTGGAAGTGCTCGCCGGTCTCGTGGTAGTCGATGTCCACGGTGATCTCCACGCGGCGGTTGGCGGCATCGTAGTGGTTGCGCCACACACAGGCGGCATCCTCTTCCTCAAAGGTGAACGCGTTGTCGCCCAGCACGTTCCGGTGCTTGTAGGGCGTGTTCATATCGAACAGGAACACCCCGCCCTTCTCCATGAAAAAGCCCGCGTTGGCAATGGCGGTGTCCAGGTCCGGGATGTGGTTGAAGGTGTCAAAGGTGGACACCGCGCCCCGGATGGTGCCGTACAGATCCAGCTTGAGCAGGTCCTGCCGCAAAAGCAGCAGCCTGCCGGAAAGGCCCAGCTGTTCGGCCTTATCGCGCACAACGCAGAGCATCTCCTCGGACTGGTCAATGCCGATCATATCATAGCCCGCCTGCGTGAGCATCAGCGTCAGCTCACCGGTGCCGCAGCCAAGGTCGGCAAGGATGCCGTCGTGGATGCCGTGCTCCTTGAGCTTTGCATGGATGTGGGCATACAGGGCATCGTAATCGGCCTCGCCGTTGAATTCATCGTAGAAATAGGCAAATTCGTTGTAGGCCATGGTTTACTCCGCTTCCTGTTCCTCGGCCACAGCGGCATTGAGCACCGCCTGCAGCTCCGGGATGCCGTAGCCGTTCTCGCCGCTGGTCAGCACCACCTTCTGGCAGCCATAGGGGCGGCAGAAGTTCTCAAAGTCTTCCAGCGTCTTGGCCAGCTGGCTCTTTTTGAGCTTGTCGGCCTTGGTCAGGGCCACCACGTAGGGGATCTGGTGATAGTGCAGGTAGCGCAGCATCTGCTCATCGTCGGCGCTGGGGGCGTGGCGGCAGTCCAGCAGCTGCACCAGCAGGGTGTGGTGGCGGGGTGCTTCAAAGTAGCTGTTGATGAGGTCGTCCCAGCGCTCACGGTCGGCGTTGCTCACCTTGGCGTAGCCGTAGCCGGGCAGGTCCACAAAGTAGCAGTCGTCCACCGAATAGAAATTGATGGTGGCCGTTTTGCCCGGCGTACTGGACACGCGGGCGAGGTTTTTGCGGCTGCACAGCTTATTGATGAGGCTGGATTTGCCCACGTTGGACCGCCCCGAAAAGCTCAGCTCCGGGCGGTCGCTCTCGGGCAGCTGGCTGGAAATGCCGTAGCTGGCAATGAAATCAGCTTTGTTGTAATTCATGGAGCTTTCCTTTCTTTGATAGGGGGATCGTCACCGGACACTCCGTCCCGCCTGCGCTCGCCAGACCACCAGCGAAGGCAAGCCCTCGCACTTCCCGTCGGGCTTTTCTGT
>NZ_FMFG01000019.1:15098-23186 GCF_900066275.1 uncultured Faecalibacterium sp.
CTTTGCGTTCTGGGGCTTGAGCAGGGCCGCGTTCAGCACCTGTGTCAGGCTCTGCATGGGCAGGAAGGTGAGGTTCTTCTTCACCTCGTCGTCCACCTCGTACAGGTCGGGTTCGTTGTCCTTGGGGATGAGCACCGTTTTCATGCCCTCGCGGTAGGCCGCCATGCTCTTTTCCCGCAGGCCGCCGATGGGCAGCACGTTGCCGTGCAGGGTGATCTCGCCGGTCATGGCCACATCACCGCGCACCGGGATGCCGGACAGGCAGGACACCAGCGCCGTGGTCAGGGTGACACCGGCAGAAGGGCCGTCCTTGGGCACTGCGCCCTCCGGGGCGTGGATGTGCAGGTCGCACTTCTTGAGCTTTTCCGGGTCGATGCCGTACTCGGCGGCGTGCACGCGCACCCACGTAACGGCCAGCTGAGCGCTCTCCTTCATCACGTCGCCCAGCGAACCGGTGACGGTGATCTTGCCGCTGCCGTTGTCCATCACCTGCACCTCGATGGGCAGGGTCTCGCCGCCCACGCTGGTCCATGCCAGACCGTTGGCGATGCCCACCGCGTTGGTGCGGTTGAGGAAGTCGGGCTTGACAAAGCGGGGGCCAAGCAGCTGTTCCAGCATGGTGCCGGTAACGGAGATGCTTTCCACCTCGCCTGCGGCGATCTTGCGGGCGCACTTGCGCAGCACGCTGGTGATGGTGCGTTCCAGATTGCGCACACCGGCCTCGCGGGTGTAGCCGTCAATGATGCCGTACAGCGCGCTCTGGCTCAGCGTGACCTTGCCGGTCAGGCCGCAGGCCTTGAGCTGCTTGGGCAGCAGGTGCTTGCGGGCAATGTTGTATTTTTCCACGCGGGTGTAGCTGGGCAGCTCGATCACGTCCATGCGGTCACGCAGGGGGCCGGGGATGCTGCCCAGATCGTTGGCGGTGGTGATAAAGAGCACATGGCTCAAATCGAACGGGATATCGATGAAATGATCGTTGAAGGTGCTGTTCTGCTCCGGGTCCAGCGCTTCCAGCAGGGCTGCGGCCGGGTCGCCCCGGAAGTCGCCTGCCAGCTTGTCGATCTCGTCCAGCAGCATGAGGGGGTTCGCGCTCTTGGCAGAGATCATGGCAGTGATGATCTTGCCGGGCATCGCGCCGATGTAGGTGCGGCGGTGGCCGCGGATCTCGGCTTCATCCCGCACGCCGCCAAGGCTGATGCGCACATACTTGCGGCCCAGACTTTCGGCGATGGAGCGTGCAATACTGGTCTTGCCCACGCCCGGAGGGCCTACAAGGCAGATGATCTGTGCCTTCACGTCCGGTGCCAGCTTGCGCACGGCCAGCGTTTCCAGAATGCGGTCCTTCACCTTTTTCAGGCCGTAGTGGTCGCGGTCCAAAATCTGCTGTGCGCGGCTGATATCAAGGTCGTCCACCGTAAAGGTGTTCCACGGCAGGTCAAGGCAGGTGTCCAGATAGGTGCGGATGACCGTTGCCTCCTGATTGGAGCCCTGCATCTTGGCAAGGCGGTCCACTTCCTTGAGCAGCTTCTTCTCGCTGTCCTCGGCAAGGTGCAGTTCGGTGATCCTGCGGCGGTACTCGTCGGCCTCGGCGTGGGTGTCGTCGCCCTCGCCCAGCTCGTCGCTGATGATGTGCAGCTGTTCGTGCAGGTAGTAATCGCGCTGGTTCTTGTCCATGGACTCGTTGACCTTTTCCGCGATCTCCTTTTCAATTTTCATCACCTGACACTCACGGCGCAGCATCTCGATGAGCTTTTTCAGCCGTCCGTTCAGGGTGCCCTCGTCCATCACAGCCTGCTTGTCCTCGTAGCGGAACAGCAGGTTTGCAGGCATGTACTCGCTGAGGAAGGCGGGGTCGTCGCTGGAAACGATGGCAAACACCACGTCCTTGCCAAGGCGCGGGTTCATGCCAAGGTACTCGTCAAACCCGGCCTTGAGGGCGCGCAGCAGTGCTTCGGTCTCCACGGCATCGTCGGCCTTGCCTGCGCGCACCGGGGCCGGGCGCACCTCCGAAAGCAGAAAATCGCCGCTGGCATCCAGTGCACTGAGCTTTGCGCGGTACTTGCCCTCCACCAGGACCTTTACAAGGTCCCCGGAGACGCGCAGCACCTGCTTGACCTCGGCCACCACGCCGTAGCTGAACAGGTCTGCCTGCTGCGGCTCGGTGGTGTCCATGGACTTCTGTGCCACCAGAAACACGTTGGAATTATTTGCCATTGCCCACTCCACGGCGGCAATGCTCTTTTCGCGGCCCACCTCAAAGTGGACGAGATTGTTGGGGAACACCACCAGCCCGCGCAGAGCGATGGTGGGCAGATGCAGCTTTTTGCGCTCCACCTTGATGGTAACTTTTTCACTCATAGTGCAAACACCTCCCGGCTGCCGCGCACTTTCCCACGGCGGCAGCGCTGTATGCAAGAGATTTTATCTTTAAAATAGCAGGTTGTTTCCTTATTATACTGATTTCCGGCCAAAATGCAACTGTGATGCATGGACGGTTGGTTATTTCCCCCGCTTTTCCTGCGTGGAGAAGCCCATTTTGCCAAGAGCCGGCAGCAGGGCCTTGAGGGTGATGGAGGTCAGTGCGCCCATCACAAGGCCCAACACCAGCATGACCGGCGCATAGTAGAACGAGAGTGAGGACGAGATGATCACGCCTGCGCCCAGCAGCTGGCCGATGTTGTGGGCCAGCGCGCCGCATACGGACAGGATGAACCAGGTGGGCCGCACCGGCAGCAGATAGTACAGCACCCACATCACCAGCAGGGACAAAAGGCCGCCGCACAGCGAGAGAAGGCCCGCCGTGAAGCCGGACACCAGAAACACGAACAGTGCCTTGAGCACGTCCAGCACCAGCGCCTGCCTTGGCCCCATGAAAAACAGCGCGTACATCACCACGATGTTGGCAAGGCCCAGCTTCATGCCCGGCAAAAGGCCCGGGATGGTGAGCGTGCCCTCAATGAACGAAAGTGCCATGGCCAGCGCAAACAGCAGGCCAGAAAGGGCGATTCGGCGCGTTTTTTCGTAACTGCGTCTGTTTTTGGGCATGCTGCACCCTCCTTTACTCTTCGGTCTGCTGGCTCTGCTCGTAGCTTTCCTGCTCTTCCATAGCAGCTTCCCACGCGGCAAACAGCTCTTCCTGATGGAAGCGCAGGTCGCTCAGCTCGTCGCTCTTCTGGCGCAGCAGGTCGGGGTCGTTGTACACCTCCGGCGAGTTGATCTCGTTGTCCAGCTCCACTTCGCGTGCACCGCAGGCCTCCATCTCGTCCTCGCAGGCCTTGATCTTGGCCCGCAGCTCGGCGCGGCGGCGGCGCTGCTCCCTGCCGTAGCCGGTCTTGGCCGGTTCGGCGGCCTTCTGCACGGCAGGTGCCGGGGCGTTGCGGCCCATCAGGGCATCGTAGCTGGGGTAGAGGGTGGCCTTGCCGTCCTCAAGGTAGAGGATGGGGCAGGCCAGACTGTTCATCAGGTGGCGGTCATGGGTGACCAGCAGCAGCGTGCCGGTGTAGGCCATGAGGGCCTCGGTAAGGTTTTCGCGGGTGTAGATGTCCAGATGGTTGGTGGGCTCGTCCAGAAACAGCAGGTTGGGCCGTTCCAGCACGATCTCCGCAAAGCGCAGGCGGGCCAGCTCGCCGCCGGAAAGCGCCTCGCAGGGCTTGAACACCGTCTCGCCCCGGAAGCCCAGCTTTGCCAGATGGCTGCGCACCTCCAGCTCGGTCATGCGGGGGTACTTGTTCCAGATCACATCGATGACCCGGCCCTGCCCCAGACGGTTCTGCTGCTGGGCAAAGATGCTGGGCCGTGCGCCGGTGCCCAGCCGCACCATGCCGCCGGAGGGGCGGCGCTTGCCGTCCAGCACCTGCATCAGGGTGGACTTGCCCGCGCCGTTGGGGCCTGCGATCACCAGCCGCTGGCCGCGGCACACCGTGTAGGTAAAGGGTTCCAGCAGGGTGCGCTCCCCTATTTTGATGGTCAGGTTCTTGAGCAGCACCAGCTCGTTCCACGGTTCTACGTCATATTCAAACCGGAACTTGAGCTGGTTGGTCTCGTCCTTGGGCGCTTCGGTGATCTCCAGCTTTTCCAGCTGCTTGCGGCGGCTCTGGGCCATTTTGGTGGTGGAGGCGCGCACAAGGTTGCGGTCCACATAGTCCTGCAGCTTTTCGGCCAGTGCCACATCTGCATCGTGCTGCTTCTGGCGCAGGGCATCGGCGGCTTCCTTCTGGGGCAGGTAGGCCGAGAAGTTGCCCTTGTAGGTGGTCATGGTCTGGAAGGAGACCTCCCAGATCTTCGTACACACGTTATCGAGGAAGTAGCGGTCGTGGCTGACCACCAGCACCGCACCGGAATAGCTTTTGAGGTAGTTTTCCAGCCATTCCATGGTGGCAAAGTCCAGGTGGTTGGTGGGCTCGTCCAGAATGAGCACGTCCGGCTTTTCCAGCAGCAGCTTTGCCAGCCGCAGCCGCGTCAGCTCGCCGCCGGAGAGCACCGCAATGTTCTTCTGCCATGTATCCTGCGCAAAGCCCATGCCGGACAGCACCTTTTTGATGTTCACATCCATGTTGTAGCCGTCGGCGGCATCCACGATGTTCTGCAGCTGGTCGTGCCGGGCCAGCAGCTCCGTGTCGTCCGGCTGCGCGGCCATTTTGCGTTCCAGCACCTGCATCTGGGCCATGGCATCCAGCACAGGGGCAAAGGTGGAGCGCATCTCGCCGTAGAGATCCAGCGTGGCATCCAGCTTTGCGTTCTGTTCCAGATAGCCCAGCGTCACGCCGTGGGTCACGCTGAACTCACCTTCGTAGTCCTGGTACTCGCCGGTCAAAATCTTGAGCAGGGTGGTCTTGCCCGCGCCGTTCTGGCCCACGATGCCGATGCGGTCCTCCCGCTCGACACTGGCGGTCACATCGTGCAGCACGATCTTCTCGCCAAAGCTCTTGCCTAGTTTTTCCAAATGTATCAGCATAGTTTTATGATCCCGTTCTCCATCCGCTTATTGGCTCAGCACTGGTGGCGGCGGTTCTTCAGGCCCACATTGGCCAGCTCTTCCTGCTCCATCACCAGCGGGTACAGCTCTTTCAGGTCTGCGATCTCGTAGGTGGGCACCACCTTGCCGGGGTTCTCGGCGTGGCTGGGGTTATACCAGCAGGTGTCAAGGCCCGCATTCACGCCGCCCTGAATGTCGCTGCTCAGGCCGTCGCCCACCACCAGCACATGCTCGCGGTTCTCCACGCCAAGGGCGCGCAGGGCCGCATCAAAAATTCTGCGGTTCGGCTTTTCGCTGTCCATCTTCTCGGAGACGAACACGTCCTCCATAAAGTTCAGCACACCGCTCTCGGCCAGACGGCGGATCTGCACCTTCTGGAAGCCGTTGGTCACAACGGCCAGCGTTGCCACCTCGGAAAGCTCCCGCAGCACATCCAGCACTTCCGGCCCCATCAGGTCCGGGTGGGTGGAGAGCTGTTCCAGATAGAAGCGGTTCATCTCGGCTCCATCACCGGCGGCATCAATGGCCTTGAGGAAGCGGGTGAACCGCTCCGCCATGAGCTTTTCCCGCTTGATCTGGCCTTTTTCCAGCTGCCGCCACAGCTCCGAGTTGATGGTGCGGTAGGTCTGCACCGTTTCTGCGTCCGGCTCAATGCCGTAGTTCACCAGCGTTTCGGCCAGTGCCTTGCTTTCGGCTGCGTCAAAGTTCAGCAGGGTGTTGTCTGCATCGAACAGCACGCAATAATATTTTGCCATAAACCTTCCCTCTTTTCCTTCTGCCATGGCCTCAGCTGCCATGCGCTCAACAACAGGCAGAAGCCAGCCCTGCCGTAAACAGAGCTGGCTTCACATCATTCTGTTACAATTTCGTACGGTGGTACGTCCGTCTGCTCCGGGTCGTTGTCCGGGCAGGTGGTTTTGACATCACAGGGGGTGGCAGCACACTTTGCCATTTCCTCTTCCAGCGCGCCGTTGTCCACGTTCTCCCAGTCGGTGCCGTAATCGTCCACGCTGCCGTCGGTCACGTTCTCTTCCCCGGGCAGCGCCGGGATGCGGGGTTCCTCGTAGTACATGCAAACGCCTCCCTTCCTGCCAGCCTATGCGGCACGGCAGGCCGGGGTGACAGCCTCAGGACGCGGAGTCCGTGGATGCGGACTGCTCGTTGGCGGCTTCCTTGCTGGCATTGGATTCCGAAGCCGCATGGGAGCTGCCAGAGCTTGCAGAGCTGCTCTCGCTGCTGGAGCTGCTATGGGAAGCCGAGCTGCTCTCACCAGAGTCCGCGTGGGACGAGCTGGTGCTGTGGGAAGAGCTGGCTGTTCCGTTGGAAGCAGAAGCCGAGCCTGCCGGGGAAGCCGTGCTCTCACTGCTGGAAGAGCTGTGAGACGAGCTGTCGGAAGAGCTGTGAGACGAGCTGCCGGAGGTGGATGTAGCCCCGGAGGATGCCCCGGAGGTGGTGCCGGACGATGCACCGGAAGAGCTGGTGCTGCCGGAAGAACTGCTGCCCGACGTGCTTCCAGAGCTGCCGGAGCTGTGAGACGAGCTGCCGGAGCTTACGCCGCTGACCGTCACATTCAGGACGTTGCTGGTAACGGTGCAGCCGTTGTAGCTTGCCACTGCATACACCTTAAAGGTCGCATTGAGCATGGAGGGGTCGATCTGCACCTTGACGGTGGTCTTGCCCGCCGCCTGCGGCACTTCCGCACCGTTGGCGTACCAGCGGATGCTGTCGGCAGTGAGGTGCTTGCCGCCCAGCTTTGCGGTAAAGGTGTAGGAATCGCCCAGCACGGCCTTGCCGGTGCTGCTGATATGCACGGAAGCCGCTGCAAACACGGCGGTCACGTCCACGTTCTGCTTGAAGTTCGTATCGGTGCGGGTCTTCTGGGTCACGCCGTCGCTCCACTTGACGAACACATAGCCGTCCTGCGGCACAGCCGTCACGCTGATGGACTGGGCGGCGTTGGTCACTTCATAGGAGAGGGATGTCTTGCCGCTGTCGCTGCCGCTGGAAAGGGTGCCGCCGGTCTTGTCCACCCGGTAGCTGGCCTGATACAGCACACCCTGCTCTTCGGAAGAGCCTGCAGCCTCCGAGCTGCTGGGTGCTGTCACCGCAGAGCTGGGGTTCGGGGTATACTCGGCGCGGGTGGGGATGTTGGCGGTGTCGGGCCGACGGTCGTCGGTCTGGTAAGCGTGGGTGCGCAGATAGCTCAGCATGGCCTTCAGGCCCACGGGCTTCAGGTGGATATCGCCGGTCTGGTAGTAATCCTCGCGGCCATAGCCGTTGGCATCCTTCAGCGCTTCGGCGCTGTTGAGGAACTTCAGGCCCATCTGCTCACACATGGACAGCAGGGCCATGTTGAAGTCGTCGATCTTGGTCTGGTCCATGTGGGGGTAGTTTGCGTGGTTTGCAGGCACCGGCGGCACCGTGTTCACGATGATGTCGGTGTAGGGGTAGCTTTCCTGAATGGCCTGCACCAGCGCGGTGTAGTTCTTGATGAACTCGTCCACGCTCATGCCGGTATCGTTGGTGCCCAGCATGATGACCACGCGGCGGGGCTTCATTTTGGCCACGGCCTGCGCGATGGTGTAGGTGTTGCTGTCCTTTTTAAAGGTAACGATGCCCTCGTTCAGGGCGGCATGGGTGCCAATGCCCTCCTTGGCGCAGAACTGCTGCAGGCTGATCAGGCCGTTGGCGTACAGGCGCACCGTGTTGGAATCGCCGAGGAACAGCGTTTCCTTCTGGTAGCTCTCGCCCGCGTCGGCGGTCTCCGGCAGCAGGGCGGCAGAGGTCTCGCTGATCTGGTAGTGATCCGAGATATCCTCTTCGCCCGGCACCAGCACCTCGCTGGAGGGCTGTTCCCCCGGGGCTGCAGGGGTCTTGCCGCGCTTGAGCAGCGTCATGGTAATGGCAATGGTCAGAATGGCTGCCAGCGCGCACACACTGCACACCAGCACAGCCTGCTTCTGCATAGGAGTAAGCGATTGCTTTTCCGGTCGTGTATTTCTCATATCTCTCACCATTCACTTAGTTTCCGGCACAGGGCCTTCCGGTCATGCCTGTCCGTTCAGGATCTGGTCTGCAAGGCTGGCGCAGCTTTCGGCCAGCAGCACCGGGTG
>NZ_FMFG01000019.1:23459-31614 GCF_900066275.1 uncultured Faecalibacterium sp.
ACCTGCGTGGGCTTGGAAGTAGCGGTGCACAGCACAAGGCCCGCGTCCTTCAGGCGCTGCAGCATCTCTGCTGCACCGTGGTAGGCGGCGCACTCGTGGCTGCCCTTGACGGCGTAGCTGTCGCGGTACAGGTCGGTGGCCTTTTCAATGAGGGCCGGGTCGGTAAAGTGCTCACCAAAGCTCTTGCGCAGCGGCGGGCCAAGGTAGCGGCGCAGGTTCACATTTGTGGTGTCCACGCCCATCCTGGCAAAGACTTCTTTTAATGTATTTATGATACCGGGAGCGGAATCGATCAGGGTCCCGTCCACATCAAACAGGATCGCATCGTAGTTCAGCAATTTGTAAATTTCCTCACTTTCATGGTGATACATTGTATAGTATAGCACAGAATCCCGTTATCAGCAATTCCAACAAATGGTTTTTACAAAAATTATGCATTCAAGCAGAGAAAAGGCCCGCCCGGCATCCGGACAGGCCTTTCCGCATCTTCTTACTTCGCTGCGGCATCCACAGGCGGATAGTACAGGTTGTTGGAGACGAACTCCAGCTTATCCTTGAGCACCAGCTCCAGGTTTGCCACGGCGTGCACCATGTTGGTGGCCGAATCGTTTACTTCCAGCAGCTTGCACAGGTCCAGACCGTCCAGTTTCATGGCGGCATCCATCTTCCGGCTCTCGGCGCACAGGATGTGGCTCAGGGCATTTTCCTGCAGAGCAATGCTCTCCACAAGGTCAACGACCGCCTGCTCCAGCGTCACCTTGGGCAGGCAGGGGCAGGGGCAGCGGGTGGTATCGATACAGTTCTCAGCAGACATGATAAAACCTTCCTTTCGTTCGTCCGGTCAGGGGCGGTGTACGCCCCATTCTATGTCTGCCGGGTACGCCGGTGTTACTCCTGCTTTTTAGGGTTCTGGATGCCGCGCACCTTTTCAATGGTCTCGCGGTAGCCGCCGGAGCCGTACTGGATGCAGCGGTTGATGCGGCTGATGGTGGCCGTGCTGATCTCCACTGCCTTCACGATCTGATCGTAGGTTCTGCCGTCCAGCAGCATCTTTGCCGCTTCCAGCCGCTGCGCCATATCCGAGATCTCCTTTACAGTGCACAGGTCTTCAAAGAAGTTGTAGCACTCCTCCCGCGTTTCCAGACTGAGGATGGCATCAAACAGTGCATCGGTGGTCTGGTTTCTTCTGGAATTTTTATCTGACATGAATGTTCTCCTTGCCGCCGCAGCGGACTGTCCGGTTTTGGGAGCGTTCCCTCCTTTAAATGTTCCGGAAATGTTCAGGTTCTTTCTTGCATCATCACTTTAGCACATCAAAGTGTGAAAGTCAAGCCCTTGGCGTGAACTCTTTTCATTCGTTGAGGTGTATAGTTTTTTTCGTTTCACGCATGAACAAAAATCACCTAAAAATTATTGCAGAACGCTTTTCTGAATTAGTGCATCCTCCGAACTTGTGCCAAAGATATTGACAATTTGTGAATTCCGCACTAAAATACGGACAATCATTCGGCAAATGCGATGAACAGGACATGATTCTTTGCAGCACCCTCTCCCAGAGAGCCGCCCATCTGATGCAAGGGCAGCAGTCAGGAGCAAAGCGTTCTCCCCTGCGAGCAGCCTGTGTGAACAAAGGCGCTGACCCCGCCTTCCAGTAATGCATGGCCGTTTTGCCCACGTTACGGGGCTGCGTATGTATGTACGCTGGGAGTGGCTGCCCTGTGCAGCAAACGAAGTGGTATCGCGGAGTATTCCATACACGATGTGCAGTGTATGTGAAGGCCTTCGTCTTCGATGGTTCGTCCCAAATGGAACGAACGCAGGAAGACGGGGCCTTTTTTACACCCTGCCGCCCCCATGCCGCTGACATTTGCCGGATGCCAAGAAAGGAAAGAGGTAAAAACAATGAATACGCTGGTCATCGTATTGATCGCAGCCGTGTGTCTGTTTGGCGCTTATATGCTTTACGGCCGCTGGCTGGCAAACAAGTGGGGCATCGACCCCTCTGCCAAGACCCCGGCAGTTGTCCATGAGGACGGCCGGGACTACGTTCCCACCGACGGCTGGACCGTGTTTGCACACCAGTTCAGCTCCATTGCCGGTGCAGGCCCTGTTACCGGTGCGATCCAGGCCGCTGCTTTCGGCTGGCTGCCGGTGCTGCTGTGGGTGCTGCTGGGCGGCATCTTCTTCGGTGCTGTCACCGACTTCGGCGCTCTGTATGCTTCCGTTAAGAACGACGGCAAGAGCATGGGCATGCTGATCGAAAAGTACATCGGCAAGACCGGCCGCAAGCTGTTCCTGCTGTTCTGCTGGCTGTTCTGCGGCATCGTCATTGCCGCCTTTGCCGACATGGTGGCCGGCACCTTCAATGCCTACGGTGCTGACGGTGCTCTGGTGGAGGCTGCCCAGACCAACGGTGCTGCCGGCATGGTCTCCATCATGTTCATGGTGTTCGCCGTGATCTTTGGCCTGCTGCAGAAGAACCTGCACTTCACCGGCTGGAAAGAGAATGTGATCAGCATCGTATTCATCGTGCTGTCCTTTGTGGTGGGTGCAAACTTCCCCATCATTCTGGGCAAGGCTGCATGGAGCTACATCACCTTTGTGTACATCTTCTTTGCCGCTGTCCTGCCCATGTGGCTGCTGAAGCAGCCCCGTGACCACATGACCACCTTTATGTTCGTGGCCATGATCGTGGGCGCTGTTCTGGGCCTGATCGTCAACCATCCCGTCATGAACCTGCCGGTGTTCACCGGCTTTACCAACGCCAAGCTGGGCACCATGTTCCCCATCCTGTTCGTTACCGTTGCCTGCGGCGCTGTTTCCGGTTTCCACAGTCTGGTGTCTTCCGGCACCTCCTCCAAGACCGTTACCAATGAGAAGGATATGCTGAAGGTCGGCTACGGTGCCATGGTGCTGGAAAGCCTGCTGGCTGTCATCGCCCTGTGTGTTGCCGGTGCTTCTGCTGCTGCAGACGGCACCCCCGCAGACGGCACTCCGTTCCAGGTCTTCAGCCGCGGCGTTGCCAGCTTCTTCGTGGGCTTTGGCCTGGACCAGCACTTTGCCTCTGTGTTTATGACCATGTGCGTTTCCGCACTGGCCCTGACCAGTCTGGATGCTGTGGCCCGTATCGGCCGCATGAGCTTCCAGGAGCTGTTCAGCGTGGACGACATGGAGCATGCTGAGGGCTGGCGCAAGCTGCTGTGCAACGTGTACTTCTCCACCTTCCTGACTCTGGCTTTCGGCTTCCTGCTGACCAAGATCGGCTACGCCAACATCTGGCCCCTGTTCGGTTCTGCAAACCAGCTGCTGAGCGCTCTGGTTCTGGCCACCCTGTGCGTGTTCCTGAAGGTCACCGGCCGCAGCAACAAGATGATCTTCCCTCCGCTGATCATCATGCTGTGCGTCACCTTCACCGCTCTGGTGCAGCGCCTGATCGCCATGGTCAAGGCCATCAGCAATGCCGCTGCTGTCACCATCCCCGCTGGCGAGACCACTTGGGGTGCTGTGTTCATTGCAAACGGCCTGCAGCTGATCCTGGCCGTGCTGCTGATCGTTCTGGGCCTGAACATCGTGTTCCACTCCTTCAAGGCCTATAAGAATGCTGAGCACAACAGCGAAGCAAAGGTCTGAGTTTCAGATCCTGCTGAACTGAATCTGTAAATGCAAACTGCCGCTGACGGCGTAAAAACCGTCAGCGGCAGTTTTTGTTGCTGTAAGCTTCTATGATTTGAAATGGCCTCCGCGTGCGCTCTGGCCATAAGCAGGGGAAAATTTATTTGATATTGTGGTTTGGAAACGACTACGGTCGTTTCCAAACCATTTTTTCACAGAAAGAGTCCCAAAGATAAAATGCATAGTCACCACAAAAAATGCAGTGTACGGTCACGACCTTTCCCGTGAAAAAGCAAACCAGCAAAGCCCGCAGGCTTTGCTGGTTTGCAAATATAAAAATAATACTTCCGCTAAAAATAGCCATAGCGCACGCGGCGGCTATTCTAAATCAAAAATCAAACGTTCGTTTCTTCCCACGTTTGAAGGACCGCCATCTGCACTGGGGTGTGGAACCAGTGTTCCCCGCCCTCCATGATCGTCAGATGCGCCCCGCTTTCCTGACGGAAGCGCTCGATCATGGTGCGGCTGGTCAGGGCATCCCTGTCACCATACAGCACCTGCGTGCGGCCATGCCAGTGCAGCGGATGTTCCCGCACCCAGCACAGATACGGCCATGAGAGGGTCTCCCCAAGATCCGTGGGGATCTCCCCTGCCCGCTGCAGCTGTTCCTCGGTCACATGGGCACATTGCATCATATTCGTGATGAGAGCTTCCATATCCACCACCGGAGAGACCAGCAGGGCCTTTTCCGGCGCATCTCCCTGCAGCGCCTGCATGGCAAGCCACGCGCCGATGCTCACGCCATACAGCCGGATATGCGCCCACACCGGCTTCATGCGGGCGTATACGGCTTCTATCTCCGGCACAGCCACCCACGGCAGAAGCCGCTCAGGGCTGTTTTTCCGTGCGCCATGCTCGGGCAGGTCGATAGCCAGCACCTGCCAGCCCGCTTCACAGGCTGTAGCGGCAAAACGTTCTGCCTCTTCCTTGCAGCCGTTCTTGCCGTGGAGATAGAGGTAAACATTCCGGCTCCGGCTGCCGTACAGGATGGCAGGGATGCCCGCAAGAGTCATGGTTTGTTTTTTCATAAGGGATTCTCCTTATCCGATCATGCTCTCCATTCGGAGAGACGTTTTGTTTACACTGCGCATTGCTTTTCGTCCTCCCTTCTTTCCGTTTTCTCTATGATAGCACATCCGCCCGCCAAACACAAACAAAAAAGGAGCCGCAGCGCCCTGTTACGGGTACTGCAGCTCCCAATTCAACTTTGGAAGTTAAATTACTTCACCATGCTTGCAACTTCAGCAGCGAAGTCGTCAGCACGCTTCTCCAGGCCTTCGCCCTTCTGGAAGCGGGTGAACTTGACGATCTTGATGTCGCCGCCCAGATCCTTAGCGACCTTAGCGGTGTACTGAGCAACGGTCAGGTCGCCGTCCTTGACGAACTCCTGATCGACCAGGCAGTTCTCCTTGAAGAACTTCTTGATCTTGCCCTCGATCATCTTCTGCTTCACAGCCTCGGGCTTGTTAGCGGTCTTGGGATCGCCAGCCATCTGAGCCAGCATGATCTCCTTCTCCTTGGCCACGACCTCAGCAGGGACAGAAGCCTCATCGACATAGCCGGGGTTTGCAGCTGCGACCTGCATAGCGATGTCCTTGCCGTAGGTAACGAACTCGTCCTTAGCCTCGATGCCGTTGGTGGTCTCGAAGTTGACCAGAATGCCGTGGGTGCCGCCGCCGTGGACGTATGCAGAGCAAACGCCCTCGTAACGGACGAAACGGCGAACCTTGATGTTCTCCTTGATGACCAGGATCAGGTTCTTCAGAGCCTCGTCCACGGTCTCGCCGTTCTCGGTCTTGCAAGCCATCAGAGCCTCAACATCAGCAGGGTTCTGCTTCATGATGACCTGAGTAGCCTCCTTGACGAAAGCAACGAACTTGTCGTTCTTGGCGACGAAGTCGGTCTCAGCGTTGACCTCGATGACAACACCCACCTTGCACTGGGGGCAGTAGTCAGCGTAGACCATGCCCTCGGCAGCGGTACGGCTTGCCTTCTTGGCAGCGGTAGCCAGACCACGCTCACGCAGGATCTCGATTGCCTTCTCGAAGTTGCCGTCAGCCTCGGTCAGAGCCTTCTTGCACTCCATCATGCCGCAGTCGGTCTGCTTGCGCAGTTCCATAACGTCCTTTGCAGAAATAGCCATTTTCGTATTCTCCCTTACACGTTATTTTGTTGTTTGTGGGATGGGAAATCAGGCGTTTGCTGCATCCTCAGCGGGAGCGGCCTCCTGGTTGCCCTGCTTGCCTTCCAGCACAGCGTCAGCCATAGCGCCAGCGATCAGCTTGACAGCGCGGATTGCGTCGTCGTTGCCGGGGATCACGTAATCGATCTCGTCGGGGTTGCAGTTGGTATCAACGATAGCCACGATGGGGATGTTCAGCTTGCGGGCCTCAGCAACAGCGATGCGCTCCTTGTGAGGATCGACGATGAACATAGCCTTCGGCAGGGTCTTCATGTTCTTGACACCGCCCAGGTACTTGTCCAGCTTCTCCATCTCCAGCTCCAGCTTGGCAACTTCCTTCTTGGGCAGCAGCTCGAAGGTGCCGTTCTCCTTCATCTTAGCCAGCTGATCCATACGGTCGATGCGCTTGCGGATGGTGCGGAAGTTGGTCAGCATACCGCCCAGCCAGCGAGCATTGACATAGTGCATGCCGCAGCGCAGAGCCTCGTCACGGATGGACTCCTGAGCCTGCTTCTTGGTGCCGACGAACAGGATGTCGCCGCCCTCAGCTGCAACTTCCTTCACGTAGTTGTAAGCCTCGTCCAGCTTCTTCACGGTCTTCTGCAGATCGATGATATAGATGCCGTTGCGCTCGGTGAAGATGTACTTTGCCATCTTGGGGTTCCAGCGGCGGGTCTGGTGACCGAAGTGCACACCTGCTTCGAGAAGCTGCTTCATAGAAACGACTGCCATAGTAAAAATACCTCCAGATATTGTTTTGCCTCCGCACACCGTGATCCCGGGCCGTATCGGACGGTTCGGGACTGCCCTCCACCCATTTGGGCACAAAAGGGCATAGTGATGCGTGTGTAATGCCTTGTTATAATATCACAAACAAACGCCGGTTGCAAGAGTTTTTCTCTGTTTTTTACAAAGAAATCGTCTGTTTTTCGCTCATTTGCCTGTGTCCACACC
Organism: uncultured Faecalibacterium sp.; assembly: GCF_900066275.1. Lineage (NCBI taxonomy): Bacteria > Bacillati > Bacillota > Clostridia > Eubacteriales > Oscillospiraceae > Faecalibacterium > uncultured Faecalibacterium sp. The sequence goes on from NZ_FMFG01000019.1 coordinate 30,268, forward strand.
GCTCAGGCCCGCAAGGCCCATGCGCTGCAGGGCGTATCCCCTGCCGAACATCAGGTCGTACTGCAAAAGCCAGTGCTCTGCGCTCCACCGCTGCTGGAACTCGGTAGGCTCCTGCGTGGTGGTGCCGTCCAGATTCATGGTGGTTCCGCGGGTATTGGTGCGGCTGGCCACACGCAGCTGACGGTTCAGGAACTGGAAGTAGAGCGGCTCTTCCAGACCGTAAATGTCCATCATCACCGGCGAGATATCGTAAGCGGCAATGGTGCCAAGGTCCACCTGCTGCTGGCTGTAGTTGGACCACATCAGCAGCGTGGTCTGGTGCAGACGGGGGTCTGCGCTGGAATCGCTGGCATAGCCGGTAGTGGTGTAGACATCGTAATTGGAATCGATGGGGTTATAGTGGTCGCCCCAGAACACCAGAATGACCGGCTCGTCCACCTGCGAGAAGTATTCGGTCAGTTTGCCCAGCATGGCATCTGCATCCCGGATGCCGGTAGCAAAATCTTCCAGCGCGCCCACGGTGCTGGGCTTGAGGCCCGCCGGGTGGGACAGCACCTTTACGCGCTCGTCGTCCGGGTAGTTGTCCTTGTTATAATTGGTATGGTTCTGCATGGTGACAGCGTGCAGGAAGATGGGCTTGTCCGAGCTGGACTTCATGCTCTCGTACTGCTGGATGATCTGGTCGGCCATGGAATCATCGGTGACAAGGCCGTTGGTCCAGTAGTGCTTGCGCACCTTGGTCACGCCATGCATATCCTCAAGGCTGATAAAATCGTCAAAGCCGAGGTTGGGGTAAGCCTTGTCGCGGCTCCAGTATTTTGCCCAGAAGCAGTGCACGGCTGCGGTCTGGTAGCCCTTGAGCTTGAGGTAATTGGGCATGGCGAACATGGGCTTGGTCACATGCTGCTGGTAGGGCTTGCTGCCGCTGGGCAGGAAGGATACCGAGTAGCCGGTAAGGGCTTCAAACTCCACATCGCAGGTGCCGCCGCCAAAGCTTGGGCTGTAGGCCCGGCCATAGGCGCTGGTCTGCTGCAAGGCGTGCAGGTTCTTGGAGACATCGGTATCAAAGGTGATGCCGTACTGTTCCAGCTCCGAGACATCCCAGTAGGACTCGTCCATCACATAGATGATGGTGGGCTGCTTCACCTGCTCGTCCTTGGGGGTCACGGCGCTGTAGCTGGTGGAGTACAGCGGGCTGGTGGCAAACTTCTGGCTCTCGTCCGCATTGTCCAGCAGGGCATCCACCGCTTCCTGCGAGTATTCCTCGGGCTTCGAGATCTCCAGATTGGTGAGGTTGGTCATAAAGCCGGTGATCACGCCGTAGTAGCGGTAGTAGCGGTCCTGCAT
>NZ_FMFG01000019.1:31953-32777 GCF_900066275.1 uncultured Faecalibacterium sp.
GATAAAACTTGCAAAAACGTCTGCGCTCAGGCTTCCGCGGGCGATCCCCTCGCCCAGCAGCAGCACGATCAGCGATGCCGCCAGCGGGAATACCATCCGCAGCGCCAAAAGCGGTTTGGGAGTTTTCATAATTCCTGTTCCTTTCCTCATCCTTGAGACCTCAGATCAAACGCAAAAGCACATTTCTTTACGCTTTTTGCACAAAGCTTCTGCGATTATTATAGTCACTTCCACAAAAAAGTCCACCCTGTTTTTGCAAAAAATTTACAAACCCAGCTTCACGCGCAGCTTTTGCCACCATTTGAGCTGTTCCGGCTGCGGCGGTGCTTCCGGCAGGGCCGTGTGCACCAGCACCGCATCCGTGCCAATGGTCTCGATCTCCTGCCATGGAATGGTCAGGCTATCGTCCCGGCCAAGCAATCCGAACAGCCTTGGCCGCCCCAGCAGGATCAGGCTCTGCAGCCGGGCGGTGGCAGGGTCAAAGGCCAGGTCGTCGGCCCGGCCAAGGCAGACCCCCTGCTCCAGCTGCACCACCTCTTTTTCACACAGTTCCCGGATGGTCAATGCCCTTCTCCCCTTTCTGCCACAGCTTATGCAGCCGCCGGGCACATCATGCAAAAAGCAGTGGAAACCGCATGGCAGATTGTGGTATACTGTGGGCAGAGCATTCCATGAGAAACAGAGGAAATTTTAAATGTATAAAAGCATCGTGTTTGATCTGGGCGGTGTCATGGTGGATTTTGCCCCCCGCGCCTATCTGGTAGACCGCATTTGCAATGAAGAGATCGAGGAGCAGGTGTACGACCTGACCTTTGGCAGCAAGG
>NZ_FMFG01000019.1:33060-38982 GCF_900066275.1 uncultured Faecalibacterium sp.
GGCGGCGTAGCCTCCTGCGAGGTGCACATCAACAAGCCCGACCCCCGCATCTATCAGGCCCTGCTGGACAAATACGGCCTGAAGGCCAGCGAGTGCGTGTTCATCGACGACAATCTGGCCAATGTGCAGGCCGCATTCACGCTGGGCTTCGTGGGCATCCGGATGAAGGAGAGCGTGGGCACCCTGATCCGCAGCCTTGCCACCTGCAATGTGGCCCTGCGCTGACCTCCGTGACCCAAAACAGCTCCTGCCGGAAATGCTCTGGCAGGAGCTGTTTTGCTGCTTTGGGAATTACTTTTTCTCGTAGCTCTGGCAGTAGTGCGGGGTCTCCACCTGCTGCGTATCGCAGGTGCACTGCTCGGTCACTTTGATCTGAGGCAGGTCGCACTTGCAGCCGCTCACATTGTGGCTGCACTCGCAGACATCACAGGTAACGCCGATGTTTTCCATATTTATCACCTCTCTGTCCACAGTATGGCCTGCGGGCAGGGTGTTTATTCTGGAAAACTCAGCCAGCCTTTTTCGCTTCGCGCTTAGACCGGAGTGTGACTGCCGCATGCCGGATGGAAAGCACCGGGTGCACCGGCAGCATCCGCGGGCCTGCCCAGCGCATCACCGCGCGGATCTTCTCCCGCATTTCCGGCTTGTAGCAGTGCACTTTACAGGCCGAGCAGAAGGTCTTGGTCTCCATGAACGGGCATTTGTCAATGCGGGTCAGGGCGTAATCGTGCAGCTGCCGGCACTCCGGGCACAGGCTGCCTTTGGGTGTTTTGTGCTGCCTGCGGCAGTAAAGAGCGATCATCTCGCTCACCAGCATCTTTTCATCTGCGCGCTTCTGATCCAAGTTCTTCGGGGTATCCTGCATGGGACGGGGCCTCCTGCTGCCTTATTTTTTTCTACGGTCCGACCGCATTGCAGCGCGGCGCACCGCACGGCGCAAAAATGCAAAGCCTACCGTAACACCAATTGCTGCAGCCACTGCCATATACACCGCCTTCTGAAACCAAAGCGGCAGGAGCGCAGACCTTTCCGTCTGCTGTCCCCTGCCGCAGTTTTGATGCATTCTGTACAGAGGCTGTTGTTTTTGCGTGAAAGTTAGTATTTGCTAACTTCCAGCTCTGCAAAAACACCGTTTTTCGGTGTTCTCATAGTTTATCGCACCCGTCTCTGTTTGTCAAGAGAAGCTTCTCCTGTTTACCATGCAGCCAGATCTGCGCCCAGCTTGCGGCATGCAGCCTGAACATCATCGTCCGGGGCCTCGTTGCAGATCAGGCCCTCACCGTTGAGCACCTGTGCGCCGTCGCCCTGAGCACGCTCCACCCAGTCACGCATCCACTGGCCGTCGCCCCAGCCGTAGGAGCCGAACAGGGCGATCTTCTTGCCGTTCAGAGAACCCTCCAGATCAGAGAACATCGGCTCGAATTCGCTCTCCTCCAGCTGCTCAGCACCCATTGCGGGGCAGCCAAAAGCCACTGCATCAAACTCAGCCAGCTTTGCGGCGTTCATCTCGCTGCAGGGCACGATGGTGCCGTTTGCACCCTCTGCCACGCAGTTTGCCATGGTCTCAGTGTTGCCGGTTGCGCTCCAGAATACGACTGCTACTTTGCTCATAAAGATCGTCCTCTCTCAAATCAATATTAGTTAGATATATCTAACTTTATGTTCCATGAAAATGCGTCCAACCACGCAGACGCATCCCCATTTGGTTAGTATCTTCTAACCACCGATAGAATACCACAGCTTCCCGGCTGTGTCAAGCCTTTTATGCAAAAAGAACTGCCGCGGCTGAAAGTACGCCGTAGATCACCGGCTGGTGCAGCAGATACAGCAAAAGCGAGTGCCGGCCCATCCAGCCCAGCGCCGGGCACACCGGGCGGCGCAGCGGTTCCATGCGTCTGCGGCCCACCGCCTTGTGCAGGTAGTACCCCGCCCAGAACAAAAACAGCCACGGCAGCAGGCCAAAGTAATCGGTGGAGTAGAACCAGTCCGGGTAAAAGCCAAAAAATGCAGTAAAGTAGTTGGCATACAGGCTCTGCGGCAGCATCAGCTTCCAGCCGCCAAGGCCCACCCAGCCCAAGCCGACCGGGTAGCACACCGCAAACAGCACCGCCGACACCGCAAGGCCCACAGCGGGCATCACTTTTTTCAGCAGCGGTTCCAGCACACCGGTCAGCAGCATAGCCGTACCCAAAAAAGTAAGCACGCCAAAAATGACCCGGCCTCCCGGCATGAACACCAGCGTCACCGCCGTTACCAGCGCTCCGGCGGCAAACACGGTAACACCGCGCCGCAGCATATGCCGCCCAAAGGGCGCACAGAAGCCGGACAGCAGAATGAACACCCAGCAGATGGTCTGCTGCCACAGACGCCCCGGCATTCCCGCGTACCAGTCCATCCAGATGCCGAACAGGAACATCATGTCCCAGCAGGCATGGTACAGCATCATGCTGACCAGATCCAGCCCGCGCAGCTCGTCCAGCAGGGCGTAGCGGCCCGCCGGGGTCTTTTGCCGGGTGGTGTGTCCGTTTTTCATTCCCCCGTCTCCCCTTTCGCAGTTCATTGAACACGAGATAAATTATAACCCGCCGCCGCTGTACCTGTCAACGGAACAGTTCCGTAGGTTGAACAAAAAAACCGCTGCACAGCGGTAAAGCCATGCAGCGGTCAGAATGGATAACCGGGGAAACCTTATCAGACTTCGGTGTTGAAGTAGCGCTTCAGCAGGCCCTCAAAGCCGCGGCCGTGACGGGCCTCGTCCTTTGCCATCTCGTGAACGGTGTCGTGGATGGCATCCAGATTCAGGGCCTTTGCCTTCTTGGCCAGATCCATCTTGCCTGCACATGCGCCGCACTCGGCCTCGGCACGCATCATCAGGTTCTTCTTGGTGCTGTCGGTGACAACTTCGCCCAGCAGCTCTGCAAAGCGGGATGCGTGGTCTGCTTCCTCGTAGGCATAACGCTTGTAAGCCTCAGCGATCTCGGGGTAGCCCTCGCGCTCAGCCACACGAGCCATTGCCAGATACATGCCGACCTCGCTGCACTCACCCTCAAAGTTTGCGCGCAGGCCATCCACGATCTCCTGCGGAACGCCCTCGGCCTTGCCGATGCCCACAACATGCTCGGTGACGTAGGTGTTGCCGGTCTTCTCCACAAAAGCGGAAGCAGGAGCCTTGCAGACGGGGCACTGTGCCGGGATCTCGCCTTCAGCAATATAACCACAAACGGTGCAAACGTACTTCTTCATAAGAATAGACCTCCATCATTCTTTTTATATCAGTTAGAAAACAGGCTGGGCGGTGTTGGTACTCACCGGCCCTTGTCATGGCTCTATTATAGCGAATCATTCCTAGTTAGTCAAGGATAATTTTAAGAATAATTCCTATTTATTTTACCTTACAGATAAATTCCGGCAGGGTCACTAAAAACCATCCTCAAAAACTGTGTGCTTTGCCCTGTGCACCTTAAAAACAGCAAAGCCGCCCTGCACACACAGGACGGCTTCTGCCTTGTTCTTCCTTCTTCTATGGGAGATCAGACCTGCAGGTTGCTGCTGGTAGCGGCTTCGGAGCCGTCGGCAGCATCAAACTCGTAGTCGTTGCCGGGCAGGATAGCGTTCAGCAGGATGCCTGCGATTGCGGCCACAGCCAGACCGGACAGGTTGATGGTGACACCTGCAACGGCAAAGCTGACACCGCCCACAGAGTTGAAGCCCAGTGCGCACACCAGAATGACAGCGGCCACGATCAGGTTGCGGCTGTTGGTAAAGTCCACGCGGTTCTCCACCACGTTGCGCACACCGATGGCGGAGATCATGCCATACAGCACAAAGCTGATGCCGCCGATGATGCCGGTGGGGATGGTGTTGATGACAGCCTCAAACTTGGGGCTGAAGCTCAGGATGATGGCCAGCACGGCAGCAATGCGGATGACCAGCGGATCGTAGATCTTGCTCAGAGCCAGCACACCGGTGTTCTCGCCGTAGGTGGTGTTGGCCGGGCCGCCCAGCAGGCCGGCCATGGTGGTTGCAAGGCCGTCACCCAGCAGGGTACGGTTCAGGCCGGGGTCGTTGATATAGTTGTGGCCCACGGTTGCGCTGATGGCGGCGATATCGCCCACATGCTCCATCATGGTTGCCAGTGCAATGGGGATGATGGTGAACAGTGCGCTGATGAACTCCGGGCTGCCGTCGATGGCAAACAGGCCCATGGCCTCCTTGTGCAGAGGGATGCCCACCCATGCAGCCTCAGAAATGCGCTGGAAGTCCACTGCACCGGTCACCAGTGCCACTGCATAGGACACCAGCACGCCGATGAGGATGGGCAGGATCTTGACCATGCCCTTGCCCCAGATGTTGCACACGATCACGACACCCAGTGCCACAAAGGCCAGGATCCAGTTGGACTGGCAGTTTTTGATAGCAGAGGGGGCCAGGATCAGGCCGATGGAAATGATAATGGGGCCAGTGACCACCGGCGGGAAGAACCGCATGATGCGGCGGATGCCGAAGGTGGAGATCAGCAGGCTGGCCACCAGATACACCAGACCGGAAAATGCGACGGCGGCGCAGGCGTAGGGCAGCATCTTGGTGTTGGCAACGGTCAGGTTGCCGTCTGCATCTGCCAGCATGGGGGCCACGATGGAGAAGCCGCCCAGATACGCAAAGGAGGAGCCGAGGAATGCAGGCACCTTCTTTTTGGTAATGAGGTGGAACAGCAGGGTGCCCAGACCTGCGCACAGCAGGGTGGTGGAAACGCTCAGGCCGGTGAGCAGCGGCACCAGCACCGTTGCGCCGAACATGGCAAACATGTGCTGCACGCCCAGAATGAACATGCGGCCTGCGCCCAGCTGGCGCGCGTCGTAAATGCCTTTGGAGTAATCGATCTTTTCGCTCATGAAGTTTTTCTGCCTCCTACAGAACTCGCAGCCCCAAAAAAAGAGGCACCGCCGTCAGCAAAACGGCAATGCCCTTGAAATTTGGGAACAATGATCCCGCCCGGAAATGAGAAGTGCAATACAGCGCAGTCGATGATTCTTGTGCAGCATGGTGCGCTCCCCCTTTCATTCAGGCTCTTTCCAAACCGCCGCCAAAAGCCCCGCAAAAGGCCGCAGCGAGCAGTCCTTCAAGAGATTATAGCAGACTTTTTGCCGCCGTGCAACTATTTTGCTTAATTCTCCTGTATTTCCAGCCCGGAAGTTTGCGCCGCTTCTCTTGCAATCCGGCCCAAAGCGCACTATAATATAACCTACCATTGTAATCTGTATTATAAGAGAATTATCAGGAGAGTTTATGATCTATCTGGATTATTCCGCCAATACCCCGGTAGACGAAGCGGTTTTACAGCGCTTTTGCGAGGTGGAGCGCAATTGCCCGGGCAATGCCAATTCCCGCCACGCAGCAGGCACTGCCGCAAAGGCTGCCATCGACGCCGCCACCCAGAGCATTGCCCGCAGTCTGAATGTGCAGCCCGCCGAGATCATCTATACATCCGGTGCCAGCGAGGCCAACAACTTTGCCATCAAGAGCATCGCCCGGCTGGAGCGCCACCATGGCAGACACATCATTTCCACCCCGCTGGAGCACTCCTCGGTGAGCGGCAGCCTGACCGCCCTGCAGGAGCAGGGATACGAGATCGACCTTGTGGACATCCGGCAGGACGGCACGGTGGACCTTGCCCACCTGAAAGAACTGCTGCGCCCGGACACCATTCTGGTGGCCGTCACTGCCGTGGACAGTGAGCTGGGCGTGGTGCAGCCGGTGGCCGAGATCGCGGAAATGTTGAAGGCCTGCCCCCACTGCCACTTCCATGTGGATGCCACACAGGCCGTGGGCAAGCTGCCGGTCAGCTTTGCGGGCATCGACACCATGAGCCTGACCGCCCACAAGTTCTACGGGCTGAACGGCATCGGTGTGCTGGTCAAGCGG
>NZ_FMFG01000019.1:39261-44472 GCF_900066275.1 uncultured Faecalibacterium sp.
CAGAACGTGAAGGGCACCGTGTTCCAGCGGGAGCTGGATGCCAGGGGCGTATGCGTCTCGGTCAAATCGGCCTGCTCTTCGGACGGCCTGCCCTCCCGCGCCGTGTTTGCCGTGAGCCATGACCGGCGCAACGCGCTGTCCTCGTGGCGCATCAGCCTGAGCCACCTGACCACGGAACAGGAGATCACTGATTTTATGCAGGCGTTCGATGCCTGTTACAACGCCCTGACGCAATAAAAAGGAGTATTATGAAGCAAGATCCCCCCGCCGACCAGCAGCGAGGGGATCTTTTTTTACTGTTTTTGAATGCCGAACAGTCTGCGCAGAATGCCGCGCAGCGCCTTGGGGCTTCGGATCACAACTACCTGCATATGCTCCCCGCCTTTCCGTTTTCTGGCCCATCCTATGCAGGCAGGGGCCGGAACGTTCCGGCAAGGGCAGCAGCGCTCAGTCTGCGATGGTCTCCACCACCACCAGCGCACCGCTGCGGGTGGAGATGGTGATGCAGTCCGACCCGGCAGCGTACTCGTTGCTGACGCCCAGCGGGTAGCTGGCGGTCAGCTCCGCATCGGTCAGCTCATAGTAGGAGCCGCGCTCGCACACGCCCTGCGCCCTGCCCTCCATCGGGAAGGCCGAGAAGAAGAAGTACCTTTCCTTCGGGTAGCGGCGGGTCTCGCCGGGCATCACGTAGGTGATGCGGCTGCGCTCATCCAGCAGGGTGGTGCGCACACCGCGCTGTTCCAGCCCAAGGCCGGTGCACAGGTTTGCAAGGGTGTGTTCCACCCGTCTGCCGCCAAGGCCGCCCAGCAGCAGCACCTCGTCAAAGCCCTTTTCCGAGACCAGCTTTGCGGCATACTCGGTGTCGGTATCGTCCTTCACATGGGGCAGCACGATGATATCGTCGTCCTGCTGTTCCGGGCAGGGGGCGGTGTCAAAGTCACCCACGATGATGTTGGGTCTGCGCCCCAGAGGTGCGCAGTTGCGGTAGCCTGCATCACAGGCAATGATAAAGTCGTCCGGCCGCAGGGCCTCTGCCAGCTCCGGAGAAACCGGGCAGGCCGAAATGATCACACAGCGTGACATGAATCTCTTCCTTATCCTTTATACTTTCGGGCGCTGCCAATCCTTCACGTCCTTGACTTCCTCGTACATGGCGCAGTAGCTGTCGTACCGGGTCTGGGAGAGCCTGCCCTCGGCCAGTGCGGCGCGCACGGCACAGCCTTTTTCGCTGCGGTGGGAGCAGCCGGTGAACTGGCACTGGCCCAGATAAGGCCCGAACTCCGGGAACGCATGCTCCAGATTTTCTTTGGGGATGAACCCGGCGCGGTTCGCTTCCAGACTGGCAAAGCCCGGCGTATCCGCAATGCGCCCGCCAAAGGCTTCAAAAATCGTCACCTCACGGGTGGTGTGGCGGCCGCGGCCCAGCTTCTGGCTGATGGCACTGGTCTCGCGCTCTGCTTCCGGCAGCAGGTGGTTCAAAAGGGTGGATTTTCCCACGCCGGAGTTGCCGCAGAACGCACACAGCCTGCCGCTGATCCACTGCTTCACCTCGTCCAGCCCGCCGCCGGTCTCGTAATCGATGCGGATGAACGGCAGGGTCGATCTTTCGTAGGCCTTACGCAGGAATTCCGCCTCGGCCAAGTCGCCCTTGGTGCACACGATCACCGGCTGCACGCCCTTGTCCACCGCAATGGCGGCAAGCTTATCCAGCACCAGCGTGCTGGGCGTGGGCTGGGTGGTGCTGGCCACAAGGAACAGCACATCCAGATTTGCCATCGGAGGCCGCACGAACACATTTTTGCGCGGTGCGATCTCGGCAATGACGGCTGCACCATTCTCGGTCTCCAGCGTCACCTCATCGCCCGCCACCGGCGTGATCTTCTGTTTGCGGAAAATTCCGCGGGGCTTGCACTCCACAATGCCCTCCGGCGTTTTTACATAGTAAAAGCCGCCGATGCCCTTTGTGATATATCCCTTCATGCACGCCTCCGTCAGCTCAGCAGCGAGGACCACCAGTCGGTCAGCGGTTTCTGCGAAGAGTCGCCGCTGCCCGCTGTGCCCTGTTCGGTGCCGGTCTCGGTGCTGGAAGAAGAGGAGCTGCTGCCAAACAGGCCGCTCCACCAGTCGCCGCCGGTGGTGCTGTCGCTGGGTGCTTCCGGTTCCGGTGCAGGCTCCGGCCCTGCGCTTACCACAATGTTCACGCGGCCGTTCAGCTTTGTGGTAGAGCCTGCCGCCGGGTTCTGACTGATGACAGTGCCCACCGGCTGGTCGCTGTACTGCTCGGTCTGGCTGCCAAGGCCCAGATGGTTCTGCACCAGCAGGGTGCGGGCATCAGCGGTGCTCATGCCGGTCAGCGAGGGCACCTTGGTGGTGGTTGCCACCTGCGGGCGGCTGATATACATCACCACAGTGCTGCCTGCAGCCACTTGACTGCCCGCCGCCGGGTCGGTGCGGATCACCGCGCCGGATGCCACAGAGGTATCCACAGCCTGCGTTACCAGCACCGAGACACCCAGCTCCTTGAGCTGCTGCTCTGCATCGGCCTGCACATAGTTGGTCAGGTCCGGCACGGTAACGTACTGGGTGCCAAGGCTCACAGTCAGGGTCACATTCTGGCCCTCGCGCACCGTGCGGCCGGACACCGGCGACTGCTTATAGATATAGCCCGCCGCATAGTTACTGTTGTACTCCTGCTCCCAGGTAACGCTGATCTGGCCGGAGACCACCTGCTCGGTGGCAGCAGCCTCGTCCTGCGTCATGCCGATATAATCGCCCAGCGTGATATCGGCCTTGTTGTTCATCAGGTTGGAGGAATCGTTCAGGATCATCCAGCACAGCGCAAGGCACGCCAGTGCAAATGCAATGGTAACGCCGAACAGTGCCGGCAGGAAGATGGTGCGCTTTTTCCTGCGCGGTGCGGCCTTTTTGCCGCGGGGCGCAGGCTTTTCGGCCTGACGGTTTGCACGGTTCTGGTTCATGGTACGTTTCACCACCTTTTCGGGAGCATCTTCTGTAATATACTTGTACTCGAACATCACGGAGGGGTTGTGCACGTAGGTGTCCAGCGCATCCAGCATTTCGCGGGCGGATGCGTAGCGGTTCTGCGGCAGCTTTGCCATGGCCTTTTCGGTGATCTCCACCAGTGCATTCGGCACCTCCGGCGCGATCTCGTGCAAAGACTTCGGCTGATCGGAGATCTGCTTGATGGCAACTTCCACCATGTCGTCTGCATCAAAGGGCAGATGACCGCTGAGCATCTCGTACATCATCACGCCCACTGAGTAGATATCGCTGGTGCAGTCGGTCTCATCGCCCTTGGCCTGCTCCGGGCTGATATAGTGCACGCTGCCCATGGCCTTGCCGCTCAGCAGCTGGTTCTCGGCACGGGAGATGCGCGCAATGCCAAAATCCATCATGCGCAGCTGGCCGTTGTCCAAAAGCATGATGTTCTGGGGCTTGATGTCCCGGTGCACCACACCGTTGGCGTGGGCATGTTCCAGCGCCTTTAAGATCTGGGAGATGAAATGCACGGTCTCCCGGTTGGTCAGCCTGCCGCCGCGCTGGTTAAGGTACTCGCGCAATGTCATGCCGTCCACATATTCCATCACGATATACTGCAGATCATCATTCACCGATACATCGTACACTTTTACGATGTTGGGGTGGTTCAGCAGCGAGATGGCCTTGGATTCATTTTTAAAGCGGCGCACAAGGTCCGGGTCGTGCATATACTCCTGCCGCAGCACCTTTACCGCCACCACGGTACCGGCAGGCACCGGGCCGTTGTGCCCCAGCATGACCGCCTTGTAGACGTTTGCCATGCCGCCGGAACCGATCAGCTCCCGCACCTCATACAGGCCGTCCAGCTTTTTGCCGATCAGGTTGTCCATCAGCGCACCTCCTCCACACACAGCAGCAGCGCGGTGATGTTATCCGGGCCGCCGTTCTCGTTGGCCGTGCGGATCAGAAGGTCCGGCAGGTCGTAGAACCCGCCGGTGCGCAGCAGCTGTTCCAGCTGTTCTCTGGGCACGGCATTGGTCAGGCCGTCCGAGCACAGCAGCAGGATATCCCCTTTCTGCAGCGGTGCGGTAGTGAACTCCGAGTCCAGCCGGTAGTCCACGCCCAGCGCCTTGGTGATGATGTTCTTCTGAGGGTGGTGCTCGGCTTCCTCCACGGTAATGGTGCCGCAGTCCACCAGCTCCTGCACATAGGAATGGTCGTGGGTGAGCTGGGCAAGCCTGCCGTCCCGGTACAGGTACGCCCGCGAGTCGCCTGCATGACACAGGAACACCTTGCCGCCGCGCACCAGTGCGCACACAGCCGTGGTGCCCATGCCCGCCAGCGATTCCTCACGCAGGGCCTTCTGGAACACAAAGCGGTTGGCGCTGAGCAGGCTCTTTTTCAAAAAGGTCTCCTCTTCGCCGGGCAGGCACTTGGAAGCATACTGCTCCTGAAAGCAGCGCTCGATCACATCGCACGCGCTCTGGCTGGCTTCCCTGCCGCCGCGCGCACCGCCCATGCCGTCGCATACCAGCAGCCATGCGGCATCGCCGGGCAGTTCTCCTGCGCGATAATCGTCCTGATTATCCTGCCGGACCCTGCCGACATCCGTTTTTCCTGCAAGTTTCATAGGCTTCTCCCTTTAATATTTACGCTTTCCCGTTCATTTCGTCACGGCGCAGCTGGCCGCATGCGGCGCTGATCTCGCTGCCAAGGCGGCGGCGCACCGTAGCGTTCACGCCAAGGCTCTCCAGCTTCTGCTGGAAGCGGTGCACGTTGGCTGCATCAGTGGCCGAGTACGGGCTGCCGTCCACCGGGTTGATGGGGATCAGGTTCACATGGGCACCCATGCCCCGGATCAGGTTTGCCAGCTGTTTGGCGCAGGCATCGGAATCATTGACACCGCGCACCATGGAATATTCAAAGCTCACACGGCGGCCGGTGGTGTCCTGATAGCGGCGCACGGCCTGCATCAGCACTTCCACGGGATAGGCATCGTTCACCGGCATCATGCCGCTGCGAATTTCATTGTTGGGTGCGTGCAGCGACACCGAGAGGGTCAGCTGCAGCTTTTTCTCGGCCAGCTGGTCGATCTTGGGCACCAGACCGCAGGTAGAAAGGCTGATGTTGCGCATCCCGATGTTCACGCCCTCGGGCGAGGTGATGTTTTCCAGAAACTTCATCACTTCGTCAAAGTTATCCAGCGGTTCG
>NZ_FMFG01000019.1:44767-47026 GCF_900066275.1 uncultured Faecalibacterium sp.
GATCTTGGGCGCGGCAATGTAGAAGCTTTCTTCCAGCTTTGCCAGCAGGGTCTTGGGCTGGTCGGTCATGGCAGAAAACTCGGTGACCAGCTTCTGGTGCACCCAGTGGAAGATCTGCTTTGCCCGGAAGCCCGGCTGACCCATCGCTTTCAGTTCAGCGGTCAGCTCTGCCAGCGTAAAGGAAGAGATACAGCGTTTTTGTTCCATTGTGTTCTCCTATTGTTTTTTACGAACAAGCCACCTGTTTCATTGCAGCTTTTCCCCGTTTTTCTGCATGGCACACAGGAAAAAGCCGTCCATGCCGGTGCGGGTGGGCACCGAAAGCGCGCCGTGCTCCCCTGCCGTCATCCCGGCGGGCAGCGCTGCGGCAGGCTCCACCACCGTAAACTCCGGGTGGCGGGCCAGAAATGCCGCGATCTGCTGCTGGTTTTCTGCCGGGTCGATGGTGCAGGTGGAGTACACCAGCCTGCCGCCCGCTTTCAGCAGCTGTGCCGCCGTATCGAGGATGGCCGACTGCGTGGCCAATAATTCAGCTTCGCGGGCCGGTTCCAGCTTTTTGTAGCGCAGATCCGGCTTTTTTGCCAGAATGCCAAGGCCGCTGCAGGGCACATCCGCTAAAATGCGATCGGCCTGCGGCAGGGCCGGGTTCACCTTTGTGGCATCGTTGCACAGGGCTTCCACATTGGCAAGGCCCATGCGCTGCACTGCCGTGCGGATCAGGCCCACGCGGTTCTCGGCGGCATCGCAGCTGTAAAGCCTGCCGGTGCTGTGCATCTGCTCGGCCAGCAGGATGGTCTTGCCGCCGGGCGCGGCGCACAGGTCGATGACTGTTTCTCCGGGCTGTGCGTCCACGCAGAGCGCCGCCAGCTGGCTGGCCTGTCCTTCCACATGGAAGTACCCCTGCCGGAACAGCTCATTTTCCGCCGGGCTGCCTTCGAACCGGGCCAGCACACTGCCGGGCACAATGCCCCGCTTTGCTTCCTTTGCGCCGGAAGCCAGCAGCTTTGCACAAAGCTCATCGGCACTGCCTTTCAGCGGGTTCGCCCGCAGGCTGGTCATGCCGCCGTCGGCCTTGTAGGTAAGGATATCCAGTGCTTCATCCGGGTAGTTTTTGTGCAGAAATTCCGCCACATCCCGCCCGGCAGAGCCAAGCACCATGAGCCGCTCCACTTCGTTTTTGAAGCTTGCGGTGCTCAGGTCGTAGCTGCACGCCTTGCGCAGCACGGCGTTGACCAGACCGGATGCGCTGGATTTTTTGAAGGCACGGGTCAGCTTGACGGCCTCGTTCACCGCAGCGGACACCGGCACCTGCATATAGCGGGCCTGCGCCAGCGCTGCGCGCAATATTTCGCGCACCGGTGCATCCAGCTTGGCAAGGCCCTTGGGCAGGAACTGGCACAGGATGTAGTCCAGCGTGCCCCGGTGTTCCAGCACCGTGTAAAAGATGGCGCTGGCAAAAGCTTTATCGCGGCCTTCCAGCTGCTGGCGCTTGAGTTCGGCATCCAGAACAAGGTTGGAAAAACCATCCTGCTCCTGCCGCACCAGCGCCGCCACTGCCGCCGCGCGGGGATTCGCCGCCATCAGAGGATATCCCCCGTTTTCAGGCGCTGACCGGCCGCAAAGGCGGTGCCGTCCATGGGCTTTTTGCCTTCCGGCACCACATTCAGCAGCTGGACGGCCCCCTCACCGCAAGCCACCGTGAGCGGCTTTGTGGCCAGCACGGTGCCGGGCGCTTCGCCGTGAGCTTCCACGGCACGGCACTCCATCACCTTGAGCTTTTTGCCGCCGGAGGTGACGAACCATGCACCGGGCCACGGGTTCATGCCGCGCACCCAGTTGTGGATGTGGGCAGCCGATTCGGTCAGGCGGAACTCTGCCATCTCCTTGTTCAGCATAGGTGCAAGGCAGGCGTTCTCATGATCCTGCGGCTGGGGTTTCAGCGTTCCGGCGGCGATGGCGGGCACCACCTCGCACAGCACCCGTGCACCCACGGCAGTCACGCGGTCAAACAGCTGGCCGCTGGTCTCCTCCGGGTCAATGGCGATCTTCTCGCAGCAGAGCACATCGCCGGTGTCAAGGCCCTCGTCCATCTGCATGATGGAAACGCCGGTCTCGGCATCGCCGTTCAGCACGGCCCACTGCACCGGGGCGCTGCCGCGGTACTTGGGCAGCAGGGAGACATGCAGGTTGATGCAGCCGTACTTCGGCGCTTCCAGCACAGACTTCGGCAGGATGCAGCCGTAAGCCACCACCACGATC
>NZ_FMFG01000019.1:47310-47879 GCF_900066275.1 uncultured Faecalibacterium sp.
GACAGACAGCCCTCGTAGGCGGTCTCCTCTTCCTCGGATACAGCCAGAATTTCCGGGTTGACGAAGTCGATGAACTTATATTCGTAATCTTCGGGGATCTCCTCGGGCGCGTCGGTGGTGTCCCACACCACGAACAGACGGCGCAGCATGCCCACCTGCGGGCCGGCCAGACCCACGCCGTCGGCGGCGATCATGGTCTCGTGCATGTCGTCCAGCAGGGTAGCCAGACGGTCGTCAAAGGTGGTGACGGGGCGGCAGACCTTGTTCAGAATGGGATCGCCCTCTTTTACAATGTTGCGGATAGCCATTTATGGTACCTCCAAATCAGATGTCACCGTCCGAGTGCAGGTCCACCGCAACGGTGGCCTTGGACGGAAGTTTTTCCTGTTCGTATCTTTCCAGTGTGCTGCGCACGAGGTCGCGGAAGCGGCGGTCGTTGCGGCACTTGATGGTAAGTTTGTAGCGGTAGGTGTCGTTGATCTTCTCAATGCTGCCGGGCGTGGGGCCAAGCACCCGCAGCGGCAGGTCCGGCTGTTTTGCCGCCTGCTGGCCCAGCAGGGCCGCAAAGC
>NZ_FMFG01000032.1:0-5384 GCF_900066275.1 uncultured Faecalibacterium sp.
AGACCCGCAGCGCCGCAGTGCAGTCCAAGGCT
This sequence comes from uncultured Faecalibacterium sp., assembly GCF_900066275.1. Lineage (NCBI taxonomy): Bacteria > Bacillati > Bacillota > Clostridia > Eubacteriales > Oscillospiraceae > Faecalibacterium > uncultured Faecalibacterium sp. The sequence goes on from NZ_FMFG01000032.1 coordinate 33, forward strand.
GCCGAGCGCCGCCCCCGCGGCCCGGTGGGAAAGGGGACTGCTCCGAAGAAGCGGAAGTAAATACACCTGTAAAGGGGAGAAGTGTCCAAAGATGCTTCTCCCCTTTTTGCTGCTGGGTGGAAAGATGAAGAACTGTCAGCTCTTCACCTTTCAGGTGAGAAAAATTGCAGCCTGCCGCAAATACACCGAAAACGGACGCATCTGCAACGAAAATTGCGGTACGGCCCTGCGGCAGGACGGGCTGTGCACGCGGGAAAGACAAAGAATACTTTTGACAACAAAAGTTCATCTCACTGAAGCGCCCCTGTTCTTCGACCAAATTTGTGCTATAATACAAAAGCAACGCTTCGCCCGGCCCCGCAAAGGGCAGGGCAGAGCAGAACGGAAAACAAGGAGTTTGGAATCATGGAAAGAGAAAAACTGAAGTCCCGGCTGGGCTTCATTCTGCTTTCGGCGGGCTGTGCCATCGGCATTGGCAACGTGTGGAAGTTCCCTTATATTGCCGGTCAGGGCGGCGGCGGCGCGTTCGTGCTGTTCTACCTGATCTTCCTCATCATTCTGGGCCTGCCCATCATGACCATGGAGTTTGCAGTGGGCCGCGCTTCCCGCAAAAGCCCGGTGCGGGCCTATCAGGCACTGGAAAAGCCGGGCCAGAAGTGGCACATCCACGGCTACCTCACCCTCATTGGCTGCTATCTGCTCATGATGTTCTACACCACCGTGGCAGGCTGGATGCTGCACTATTTCTACATGACCGCCACCGGTAAGCTGGCAGGCCTGAACGCCGATCAGGTGGCTGGCAAGTTTACCGAAATGCTGGCAGACCCCGGCGTGATGACCTTCTGGATGGTGTTCGTGGTGGCACTGGGCATCTTTGTATGCGCCAAGGGCCTGCAGAACGGCCTTGAGCGCGTGACCAAGGTCATGATGATCGCCCTGCTGGTGATCATGGTGGTGCTGGCCGTCAACAGCCTGTTCATGCCCGGCGCAAAGGAAGGCCTGAGCTTCTTCCTCGTGCCCGACTTTGGGCGCATGAAAGAGGTGGGCGTGGTCAACACGCTGGTGTCCGCCATGAATCAGGCCTTCTTCACCCTGAGCCTTGGCATTGGCGCAATGTCCATCTTTGGCAGCTACATCGGCAAGGAGCACTCCCTGCTGGGCGAGTCCGCCCGCATCGTGGTGCTGGATACCTTCGTGGCCATCACCGCCGGTCTCATCATCTTTCCGGCCTGCTTCACCTACGGTGTGGACCAGACCAGCGGCCCCAGCCTGATCTTCATTACCCTGCCCAACATCTTTGCCAACATGGCCATGGGCCGGTTGTGGGGCTCCCTGTTCTTCCTGTTCATGGCCTTTGCAGCGCTTTCCACCGTGCTGGCCGTGTTCGAGAACATCATCTGCTGCGGCATGGAGCTGACCGGCTGCAGCCGCAAGAAGTCCAGTCTGGTGAACTTCGTGCTCATCACTCTGCTTTCGCTGCCCTGCGTGCTGGGCTACAACGTGTGGGCATGGGACGGCTTTGCCGTGTTCGGCGGCGCTGTGCTGGATCTGGAGGACTTCCTCGTGAGCAACCTGTTCCTGCCGCTGGGCAGCTTGGTGTACCTGCTGTTCTGCGTTACCAGGTACGGCTGGGGCTGGGACAACTATAAAAAGGAAGTCAACACCGGCAAGGGCCTCAAGATGCACGACTGGATGCGCGGCTACCTGACCTGCGTGCTGCCGGTGATCGTGCTGTTCATCTTTGCTTTTGGTATCTACGATAAATTTTTTGCGTAAATAAAACACTCCTTCAGTCTCGCATTCGCTCGACAGCTGTTCCCCTTCTGGCACTTCGTGCCACCTCCCCCGACCGGGGGAGTCTGTCTCATGGAGGGAGCCTCTGGCGAAGAGGGAAAGTTTGCCGCCATGCCAAAGCCTCCCTCACAGAGGGAGGTGGCACGGCGCAAGCCGTGACGGAAGGAGTTCCCGGCCCCTCTTACTGCAAGAGGGGCCTTTTGCGGCAGAAAGGAACCTTCCATGCATATCCTGATCTGTGACGACGATGCGGCGTTCGGCGCGCGCATGGCAGAATATGTCACCGTCTACTTTACCGCCCGCAGCGTGCAGGTGCACACCGCCGTCTGCACCAGCGCAGCCGAGGTGCTTGCAACGCCGGGGCTGGAGCTGTATCAGCTGGCGTTTCTGGACGTGGACATGCCCGGTGCAAACGGCATGGTGCTGGGCCGTCAGCTCAAGCAGAAGTGCCCCGGCCTGATGCTGGTGTATGTTTCGGCCTATCTGGAATTTGCGCTGGAAGGCTACACGGTGAACGCCTACCGCTACCTGCTCAAGCGGGACATTGCGCGCACCCTGCCCAAGTGTCTGGACGACCTGCTTGCCGCCCTGACCGACCAGCGCAAGACCCTGACGGTGCACCACAACCGCACCGAAACGGAAATTCCGCTGGATCAGATCTATTATCTGGAAAGCGACCTGCGCCAGATCAACGTCTACGGCGACATTGCCCGCCGGCCCATCTGCACCTACTACGGCAAGATCGCCGACCTGCCGCCCATGCTCTACGAGAACGGCTTTTTGCAGGTGAGCCGCAGCGATGTGGTGAACATGAAATATGTGCGCAGCATCCGCAGCTACCGCGCCCTGCTGAAAAACGGGGTGGAGCTGAGCGTGAGCCGCGCAGGCTATGCGGCCATCCAGAACGCATATCTGGAATGGAAGGGGCAGTATGTGGATGAGTGATGCATTTGCGGAAATGATGCTGGGGCATCTGGTGTGTCTTGTCCAGGGGAACGCCTTTATTCTGGTGGAGTGGGCCTATCTGGGCAGGGGAAAACTGCGCTGGCCGGTTCTGTGGGCAGAGCTGCTGTGTATGGGGCAGCTGGGCCTGTCACTCGCAACAGGAATGTCATTTTTCAATGTGCAGAGCGTCCTGCTCAATGTGCTGTACCTTTTTGTTACGGCGCAGCTGTTTGGCGGAAACTTTGCCGATAAGCTCACCGCCTGCCTGATCAACGGCACCATGTGCCTGCTGGTGGAGAACACGGTCAACTATACCTACTCCTGGTTCACAGGAGTGCGCACCGGCGAAGCATGGCAGCACCCCGGCTGCCTGATCGCGCTGTGCGCCGCGAACCTTATCGTGGGTGCAGCAGTTGCGCATTCCCTGTACAGCTGGAACCAGAAGTGTGCTCTGCAGCCGCTGCAGGCGCTGGTGATGTCCTTTTTCCCCGGGGTGGCTGTGGTGCTGAACATCGTGCTGATGGTCACAGGGACCCAGCAGCCCGCTACCCGGATGACCATGCTGCTCACCTTTGGCATGAGCGTGGCGGTGCTGGTGCATATCGCCATCGTGCAGATGTTCAACGATCAGGTGGTGCAGCGGCAGAACTCCCGCTACCGTGCTCAGCTGGAACAGCAGCGTGCCGAAGCCCTGCTGGATTCCTACACGGAACAGCGCCGCCTGACCCACGAGTTCACCAACCACATGACAGCCCTTACCGCCCTGCTGGATCAGGGAGATCTGAAAGGCGCACAGGCCTACATTGCCAGCGTGAGCAAAACGGTGGCGGCGGGCACCACCATCATGGATACCCACAACCCGCTGCTGGATTCCATTCTGAGCAAAAAATACGAAGAAGCGGCAAAAGTTGGCGTGAACATTTACTTTGACCTGTGCGATCTCAAGCGGATGCCCTTCGACAGCATGGATATGGTCATCGTGCTCTCCAACCTTCTGGACAACGCCACCCGCGCCGCAGCGCAGGCCCTGCCGCCGGAGGTGTATGTGCGCATCCGCAAAACGCCGGAAGAATACCTGATCTCGGTGCGCAACCGCGTGCAGGAAGACCTGCTGCTGGAGGAGGGCAAGCTGCCCGGCACCACCAAAAAGGAGAGCGGCCACGGCATGGGCCTTGCCAATGTGCAGGACGTGCTGCGCAAGTACGGTGCCGAGTACACCGTGAGCTGCCGCGACCGGTGGTTTCGGTTTACCTGCGCCATCCCGTGCGCAGTTCATGACATGAGCACCGACAATTTATGACATGTTCTGTGCAACAGGCACGCAACAATGCTATACTAAGGCCAGTAAAGGTGACCTCCTGCCGGGGCAGGGCGGATTTGCGGCCAAAGGAAGACCTGGTGAAGCTTTGCCCCCTGTGCAGTGATCCGGGCAGCGGTGCGTGTTAAGCTGCTCTGTTTTCCCTTTGCTCTTCGCTGTGCAGTCCTCATGCGCTGCGCAGCTCATCTGGCGGGGCTTTCAACGGCGAACTTTGGGGTTTGCTGCTGATAAAGTCACTCGGTACGTCGCATTTCTGTCCGGCAGGTGCTGCTTGTGGGAATGGAGCATCTGCCGCACAGGGCATTTGCGTCGGTGAGAGTTCCGTCAGATTTTTTATTAAAAAAAAGAGCTGCTGTACGGCAAAATTGCCTGATACAGCAGCTCTTTTTCTGTGTCGTTATTCCGGCTTTACCTGCAGCTCCTGCTCGCAGTAGATGCAGCGGTATTTGCCGTTGGAGCTCAGCTCAAAGATCTGGTCGCACTCTTCCTCAATGGAGGAGATGCAGCGGGGGTTGCGGCATTTTACAATGTTCACAAGGCGCTTGGGGGGCATCGGCTTTTCCTTGCGTACGGCCTTGCCGTTTTCAATGATGGTCACGCTGATGCCCGGGTCAAGGTAGGCCAGCACATCCAGGTTCAGCCAGGAAGCATCGCCCTCCACCTTGATGATGTCCTTGCGGCCGCTGGCGGTCTTGCTGCTGCGTGCATTCTGGATCAGCGCCACGCTGGCGGTGCGGTTGCCCGCAATGCCCAGCAGGTCCATCAGGCCAATGGCAGTGCCTGCCTTGATGTGGTCGATCACGATTCCGTTCTGAATTTCATCGATGTTCAGCATATCAGTTCTCCTCCTTAGGTGCCTTGGGGTCGCGCAGGCCCAGCAGGGTCATGATCAGTGCCATACGCACATACACGCCGTTCTGCACTTGCTCAAAGTAGGCGGCGCGGGGATCGTCGTCCACGTCCAGTGCGATCTCGTTGACACGGGGCAGGGGATGCAGCACAGCCATATCCGGCTTTGCAAGGTCCATCTTTTCCTTGGTGAGGATGTAGCTGTTCTTCAGGCGGATGTAGTCCTCCTCGTTGAAGAAGCGCTCCTTCTGCACGCGGGTCATGTACAGGATGTCCAGCTCCGACATGGATTCCTCCAGACTGCGGGTCTCCTGGTAGGGGATGCCGTTGGCCTCCAGCACGTCCTTTACGATGTAGTCCGGCACGCGCAGCTCTTCCGGGCTGATAAGCACGAACCGGATGTTCTTGCAGCGGGCCATGGTCTTGATGAGGGAGTGCACGGTGCG
>NZ_FMFG01000032.1:5694-15791 GCF_900066275.1 uncultured Faecalibacterium sp.
ACATGGCCGCCAAGGTTCAGCATGGCTGCCTCAAAGGAGAGGCGGGTGCGGGTGGAAGGCTCGTAGAACAGGGTAGCCAGCTTTTTATGCCGGGCTACCTCCTGATACGCGGCCGGGTCGTCATGGATGCGGTCGGCCAGGTCGAGCAGAGTGGAAATTTCCTGCTGGGTAAAATCCAACGGGTCGATCAGATGTCGCATGGGTGCATACCTCCGTCAGTTTTTTGGTTTAGAGCAGCTTGCGTAAAATGGAAAAATCAAAGAAGTTTGTGTAGTAGCTCAGCGAACGCATCACCGGGCGGCACAAACGATTGAAACACACTTCGTCCAGCAGCAGCATGGCCTCGCCCGGAGCAAGGCGCATGGCGGAGCGGATGGCATCATCGCCACAGCTTGCCTTCAGGTGGGCGACGTTGGAGGAGATCTGCTGGTGGCACTCCCGTTCCAGAATATCGAACACGCCGCCGGTCAGGTCGATGCGGGTGTAGTCTCTGGCACCGAACAGTGCTCTGGGCAGGTAGTCGATGGAGTAGATCACCGGGGTGGTATCGGCCAGAATGCGCTTTTTGATGCAGATCACGTCGTCGCCCGGCTCAATTTCCAGATCGCGGGCCAGCTCTTCACCGGCACGGATGGGAAATACCTGAATGCCATCGGCGTGGGGGTAGCTGCCAAAGCTGCGGATCAGCGGGTAGTATTCCAGCTTCTGGTCCAGCCGGCTGCGCAGGCTCAGCACTGTACGGTTCACCACCGTGCCAATGCCGCGCACGCGTTCCACATAGCCTGCGCGCTCCATCTCGCTCAAAGCATCGCGGATGACGGTGCGGCTCACGCCCAGCTCAGCGGAAAGATCTACCTCGGCGGGCAGACGGTCGGCCCGGGCATAGCGTCCGGTGCGCAGCTCTTCCAGCAGACTGGCAACGATGCGGTCGCTGATCACAGCACCGCCCAATCGGTTGGAAGAGGTAAGTGCAGATTCCTTCATGGTTCGGTTCCTCCGTTCACGGGCAGGGGATGCTCCCCGCCGGGACTTGAAGCCTGCGCCGCACGGCACCTTTGTGACCACGCCATACGCCGCAAACCCCTTTATACTTTATTATAACATAAATTGACATTTATAAAAGCGGCATTTATACTGGAAACAGCGAAAAAGTATGATTTTATTTTGGAGGGAAACGCAAGATGGAAGTTTTTCTGCACAAGATCTGCGGCCAGCCGGTGCAGCCGCCGGTGTCCATGCAGCTGCGCCGCTGCACGCCGGAGCAGGCCCCGGCGGTGTACGCCTTGCAAAACGAGGTGCGCGCCGCCATGCCGGACCCGGAGCAGTTCGTGCCGGACACGCTGGAAAACATCACGGCCTATGTCCGCAATGACCTGTGCATCGGCGCATGGCAGGGCAGCCGCCTTGGCGGGTATCTCATCGTGCGCTTCTGCGGGCGCAGCGCACACAACTATGCGGCCTTCATGGATGTGCCGCGCACCGAGTGGGAGCACTGGGCCAATGCGGACAGCGCCATCGTCCACGCAGACTTTCGCGGCAACGGCCTGCAGCGGCTCATGCTGGAAGCAGCGCTGCCGCTTTTCCCGAAAAAAATCACCCACATCGGTGCTACCGTCAGCCCGCAGAACCAGTACAGCCTGCACAACGCCCTTGCGTCCGGTTTTGCCATCGTCTCCCGGCGGGAAATGTACGGCGGCCACGACCGTTACCTGCTGGCGAGAAAACTATAAAAAGAAGTTGTAACAGGTAAAAAACTGTGCTAAACTAAAAACACCACCCATAAGGGTGGCGTTAAGGTGCTGTCTGCAAGCGCAGGTGGTCATGCTTCCTGCCCGTTATCGCTGCTCTTTCTACATAGAACGAAGCAGAGGTTCCGGGAGTGGAACTTTTTTGCAAAATGAAACTTCCCGGAGCCTTGAAGGCGAAGGGAGGGATATCCGGTGACTCTGTTGGAAACCCTCGCACTGCTCACCTTCATTCTCACACTGTTGGGTCTGATCGTGGACGTGATCCGTCTGGCCGTTGAGGTCATGACAATGTTTTCCAAGCACAAAGCCGATGATAGCAAAAAAGACTGACCGCCCAGCTACCAACTCGTGCGGTCAATCTTTTCTTGACTAAACGGGCAAGGAGCTGACCATTGCGGACAGCGCCTTTTCTGTTTGTAGTATAGTGCTTTTTTCAGGGATTGTCAAGGGCGCAGGGCTTCTCTTTACGCCGCCTGTAGTGTCTGACCTCTCTGGCGCATCTTGTGCCGCACCACCAGCAGGCAGGCCAGATGCACGGCAGCCGTCAGCACCCAGCTGATGGGGTAGCTGATGTACAGCATGAACGGTGTGCGGTTCAGCTGGAAGATGGTGGCGATCCACACCAGCCGCAGCAGGCAGCTGCCCACAAGGCTCACCACCATGGGCAGCACGCTGTAGCCAAGGCCGCGCAGGCTGCTGGCCAGCGTATCCATGATGCCGCACAGCAGGTAGGTGCCGCAGATCACCCGCAGGCGCTCGTATCCGGCGGCGATCACCGCCGCATCCGAGGAGTAGAAGTGCAGCAGCTGGGTGCCCGCCAGCACCGCACCGCCGCCCAGCACCACGCCGGTGACGATGGCGCACAGCAGGCAGTTGAGGACAACGCGGTTCAGGTTCTGGTACTTGCGTGCGCCCATGTTCTGGCTGGTAAAGGTGACGGCAGCCTGCGAAAAGGCGTTCATGGCGGTATAGACGAAGCCCTCCAGATTGGCGGAGGCCGAACTGCCTGCCACCACCGTGGAGCCGAAGGAGTTGATGGCCGACTGGATGACCACGTTGGACAGGCTGAACACGGTGCTCTGCAGACCGGCAGGCAGGCCGATAAGCAAAATCTGCTTCAGGGCACCCATGTGGAAGCCCAGATGATGCAGATCCAGATGCAGCGCGCCCTCCTCCTTCATCAGCATCCGCGTCACCATGCAGGCGGAAACGGTCTGACTGATGATGGTAGCCAGCGCCACGCCTGCCACGCTCATGGAAAAGCCAATGACGAACACAAGGTTCAGCACCACGTTGATGAGACCGGCTGCTGCCAGACAGTACAGCGGGCGCTTGGTGTCGCCCACGGCGCGCAGCAGCGCACTGCTGAAGTTGTACAGCATGGTCATAGGCATCCCGATGAAATAAATTTTAAGGTACAGCGCAGAAAGGTCGATCACATCCTCCGGGCAGCTCATCAGCTCCAGCAGGCCACGGGCCGCAAAGAACCCCACCACAGCCAGCAGCACGCCGCTGACAAGGCCCAGCGTCACCGAGGTCTGCACCGTGTCCTGCACGCCGTGGTCATCTTTTGCACCAAAGCAGCGGGCCGCCACCACGTTTGCACCCAGCGAAAGCCCCACGAACAGGTTCACCAGCAGGTTGATGAGGGAGCCGTTGGAGCCGACGGCGGCCAGTGCGGTGCTGCCCGCAAAGCGGCCCACGACCACTACGTCCGCAGCGTTGAACAGCAGCTGCAGAATGCTGGAAGCTGCCAGTGGGATGGAGAACAGGATGATCTTTTGGAGCATCGGGCCGCTGGTAAGGTCAGCGGAGCGGCTTGTCTGAGCCATGAGAAAAGTACCTCCTTTTTATCGTTTACGCGGAGAAGCCGTTTTCCGAAGCATTGCACACTGCTTAGGAGGACAGCATCTGAAATGTAAATTTTTCGTAAATAAAGGGAACTGAAGGCATATTATAACGCGCGGCGCAGAAAAATACAAGTGGCACCGCCGAAAAAATGCAAATTCCCGGCGGTGCCGCTTATAAAACGATCAAAAACATTTCTTGAAGCACGGCAGAAGAGTTTATTCTTCCTGCAAAGCGTCCCGGAACAAAACCCGCAGATAATCCCGCCCGCCGTAGAGGACGCGGTCAATATAAATATCGTTCCGAAAAGCATGATAAAAAATCAGATACTTTCCGCTGACGAGAAAGCGCTCATCCAAATAAAGTTCATGATCCAGCGGAGCTACGGAAGAAAGCAATGCACCGCTTTCCGGGAACAGCTTTAATTGTTCAGCAGCATCCATGATGCGGTTCAGAATGCGCTCTGCAGAAGGCAGATTTTGCAAGTCGAACGAGATATAATCCCAGATGTCGTCCAGGTCCTGACGGGAACGAGTTGTATAAATGAGGTTATTTTCCATTGGCTCTTGCGCGGAAATGCGCCCTCATTTCTTCCGGAGTGTAAAGCTTTTCCGTCTCACCAGAGCACCGTCCTTTTGCAATTTCATTCATAAGCCGGATGGTAGCCTGCGTTTTCTCATAATCTTCCATGTCCAGAATGGCATACTTTCCACGGCCGTTTTTGGTAAGAAAAACCGGCGATCCTGCTTCCACATCGCGAAGGACTTCGTTGTAATTCCGCAGGTCAGAAATAGGTTTGATGTTCGGCATAAGATCAACTCCCTTCATCTGTAGTATAACAAATTCTGCTGTGAAATTCAACGTAAAATTTGCAGCTGATAAAAGTGAGATTCTACAAAAAAACCGCCGTCCTGTCGGGCAGCGGTCTTCTGATAAAATAAGCTTACGCTTCCACCGTCTTCCAGTGCTCCGGTGCGGCAAAATCGCTCGTCTCGCCGTCATCGGTGTACATCCGGCAGCGGGCGCTGCCATTTTCGTCCGGGCAGGCCCACAGGGTCAGGCTGGTCTCGTCCAGCTGGGCGGTGCAGCTGGCGGGTCTTGCCACCGGCACCGCATGGCCCGGGCGGATGAACAGCAGCACTTCGTCCAATGCGCAGCGGACGTAGTGGTGCCCGGCGGGCAGAAGCTCGGTGTCGTAGTCGTCTACACTGCGGATGCGGTAGAGCTTCATTGCTTCCGGCAGGTAGACATGCCGTCCGCTGGCGTTCTGGGTGTAGACAGGCGCTACCATCACACCCTCGCCCAGCAGCAGCTGGTCCTGCACCTCGCGGGCATCCGGGTCAGCAGGGAAATCAAAGCCCAAGGGCCGGAAGTAACTGGTATTTTCCAATGCCGCCTTCATGAAGGTACTATAAAGGTAGGGCAGCAGGGCATACCGCAGCCGGAGCATCTTCCGCAGGGCAGGCAGCATATCCGCAAAGCGGTAGTATTCCTGCATCCGGGAGCCGTCGGTGGCGTGGTTGCGCATCAGCGGCGTGAACAGGCCGAACTCCAGCCAGCGCAGAGCCAGATCAGGCGTAGTATCGTAGGAAAAACCGCACAGATCGGCACCGGTATAAAGAAAGCCGCACAGCTGCACGTTGGGCATCATCTGGATATTGGCCAGAAGCTGTGCCCATGTGGAAGCGTTGTCACCCAGCCAGATGCCGCCGTAGCGGTGGCTGCCGATGAAGCTGGAACGGCTGTAGAGCAGCGTGCGTCTGCCGGGCCGCAGGCGGGCAAAGGCTTCGCCTGCCGCACGGGTCATATTGCCGCCGTAGAGGTTGTGCACCCTGTCATGGCGCACCCGCTGGCCGTCCACATCGTGGTAGAAGCTGGCGTAGTCCGCGGGGGCGTTCATCAGGCCCAGCGCGCCGCCCACCACCTTGCCAAAGAACTCATCCTGCACGATGTTGTCCTTCCGGCTCAGTTCGTCCATGCTCTCAAAGAAAGCTTTGAGCCGCTCGGGCGAGTAAAACAGCGCAGGCTCGTTCATATCGTTCCAGAAGCCCTCGATGCCGCAGTCGGTCAGTGCCTTGTACTGCCGGCCGAACCACTCCCGCACCTCCGGGCGCAGGAAGTCCGGAAAATAAGCCTTGCCGGGCCACACCGCCGCCACAAAGGGGGTGCCGTCGGCTTTGGTGCAGAAGGAACCGTTTGCAAGGCCCTCGGCACAGACGGGGTTTTCCGGGTCGATGCGCACACCCGCATCGATGATGGGCACCAGCCGGATGCCCTGTGCTTTCAGTTCGGCGCTCAGGGCGGCAAGGTCCGGGAAGCGCTGCTTGTTTACGGTAAAATCCGCGTAGTCCTGCATGTAATCGATGTCCATGCAGATCATATCCAGCGGCAGATCGTTCTCTTTGTACTGGCGGGCCACCTCCCGCACGTCCTCAGCGGTCTTGTAGCCAAAGCGGCTCTGTGCAAGACCAAAGGCCCACTTGGGCGGGATATAGCTGCGGCCGATGAGCTGCCGGAACTGGCGGCTGATATCGTTCAGGTCGTTGCCGGTGATGATGTAAAGCTCATGATCCGGCTCTTCGGTGGCAAAGCGCAGGGCATCGTATTCGGTGTAGCCGATATCGTAGCGCACTTTGCCCGGGAAATCGATGAACACACCAAAGCATTCACGGCCTGCGCCGCCGTCAATGAGCAGAAAATTGTGCGCACCATAGTAGGAAAGCTTATCCTCGCTGTGGCGGGCTTCATCGGTGTTGTTGGTCACGTAGTGCCAGCCACGCTTGTTGATGCCGCGGGGCATTTCGCCCAGACCGTACACGATGGCATCCGGAGCCATCCGGTAGGCCCAGCCGTCTTCTTCGGCTGTGAGGAAGGGAACCGGCCCGGCGGAAACTGGGATCTCCTGCACCACACTGTCGGTGGGCAGGGGCAAGCCAAAACGGAAACGCTGGATCATAGGGAACCTCCTTGTAGCATCCTTGCCCTCTCCGTCACGCCTTTCGGCGTGCCACCTCTCTCAAAGTGAGAGGTTTTGCCAAAGGCCCCATCTCCGAGGGGGCTGTCGAGCGAAAGCGAGACTGGGGGAGTGGACTTCTCATTTTCTTTATCTTACCCCGGGCCACGCTGCAAAACAAGAGACAAAACCGGCACTTTTTTGCCACAAAACCGGCAGAACGCAGCCAAAGCATAAAAATATCGGCGGCAGGCGGCGGATGCAATTGCAAATTCCGGCCCATACTGTTATACTGGAACCGTTACTTTGAATCGGAAAATGGAGGAAACCCATGTATCGCAATGGAATCAAGCGCCTGCTGGCGGTGGTGCTGTCGCTGTGCGGCATGATCTGCCTGTCCTGGCTTTTTCTCATTCTGGCCGTCGCCATCAAGCTGGACTCGCCCGGCCCGGTGTTCTTCAAACAGAAGCGTGTGGGCATTGGCAAAAAGCACTTTTACATTTTAAAGTTCCGCACCATGCGCATCGACACGCCCCACGATATGCCCACCCATCTGCTGCACGACCCGGACCAGTATATCACCCGCATGGGTCATTTCCTGCGCAAGACCAGTCTGGACGAGCTGCCCCAGCTGTGGAACATCTTTGTAGGTGATATGGCGGTCATCGGCCCGCGGCCTGCTTTGTGGAACCAGTATGATTTGCTGGCAGAACGCGACAAGTACCATGCAAACGATGTGCGCCCGGGCCTGACCGGCTGGGCACAGATCCATGGCCGCGATGAACTGGAGATCGCGGAGAAGGCCAAGCTGGACGGCTGGTATGTGGAGCATCTGAGCTTTGGGCTGGATGTGAAATGCTTCTTTGGCACCATTGCCGCGGTGCTTAAGCACGACGGCGTGGTGGAGGGCGGCACCGGCACTCTGCACGAAGAAACAGGCAAAGAGAACCATTAAGAATAGCCGCCGCGTGCCGCAACCCGAATATTTTCAGCGGAAAAAGATTTTATGTTTGCAGTTCTGGAAAATCTGCGGATTTTCCAGAACTGTTTTTTCACGGAGGGGCTGTGACCAGAAACTGCATTTTTTGCTGATTTGTCCTGATTTGTGAAAAGGTGCTTGGAGCGGCCCGCAGGCCGCGACAAACACAAAATAAAAATAATTCTTCCGCAGAAGATGGCCAGAGCGCAGCGGAGGCCATTCTAAATCGCCATATCTCTTGATTTATCCCCGGAAAAGCGTATAATAAAACAGTACACAAGACGTCAAAGGAGGATTCCTGTATTATGGAACGCACCTATATCAACGAGGCTCAAAAGGCCATCGGCGGCACGGTCAAGGTGCAGGGCTTTATCGAGAACCTGCGCAACAGCAAGTATATGGCCTTTATCGTGCTGAAGGATATTACCGGCAAGCTGCAGATCACGGTGGAAAAGGAAGATCACCCCGATCTGGTGGATACCATCGATCAGCTCACCCCGGATTCCGTCATCACCGTCACCGGCAAGGTGGTGGAGAACGACTACGTCAAGATGGGCGGCGTGGAGATGATCCCCGAGAGCATCGAGATCGAGAGCATCGCCAACGCTCTGCCCATCGTCCGCAAGGAGATCGCAGCCACCAAGAAAAAGAAGGCTGTGGAGCGCTCCAGCATCGATCAGCGCATTGATTACCGCTGGATCGACCTGCGCACCGACGAGAACCAGCTCATGTTCAAGGCACAGAGCTGCTTTGTGAACGCCATGCGCAAGTTCCTGCTGGACCGTAACTTCATCGAGATCCACACCCCGAAGCTGATCGCTGCTGCCAGCGAGAGTGGCTCTGAGGTGTTCAAGGTGGACTACTTTGACCGCAACGCCTATCTGGCACAAAGCCCTCAGTTCTACAAGCAGATGGCCATGGCTGCAGGCTTTGAGCGCATCTTCGAGACCGGCCCTGTGTTCCGCGCCGAGAAGAGCTACACCAACAAGCACTCCACCGAGTTCTCCGGCTTCGATCTGGAGTTCAGCTACATCACTTCCTATAAAGACGTGATGAAGATGGAAGAAGAGCTGCTGACTGCCGGTCTGCAGGCCGTCAAGGACAACTATGGCGACCAGATCAAGGAGATGTTCGGGCAGGAAGTGATCGTTCCCACCACTCCGTTCCCGGTGGTCAAGCTGGCAGACCTGTACAAGGGTCTGGAAGAAGAGTTCGGCTACACCGTCGATGAGAGCGAGAAGGGCGACCTGACCACTGAGGCCGAGCGCCTGAGTTATGAGTGGGTGAAGAAGCACTACGGCCACGAGTTCCTCTTCATCACCGATTACTCTGCCGAGAAGCGTGCGTTCTACCACATGCGCGACGAGAACGGCGTGCCCCAGGGCTACGACCTGATCTGGCGTGGTGTTGAGATCACCACCGGTGCCCAGCGCGAGCACCGCTACGAGGTGCTGAAGAAGCAGGCCGAGGAAAAGGGTCTGGCCGATGATGTCAAGTTCTATCTGGAGTTCTTCCAGTACGGCTGCCCGCCCCACGGCGGTTTCGGTCTGGGCATCGACCGCCTGACCATGCTGCTGTGCGGCCTGACCATCAAGGATGCCGAGTTCCTGTTCCGCGGCCCCAACCGTCTGACCCCGTAATTTTATAGAGATCATACCGAGAGCTGCTGTGCATTTTGCACGGCAGCTCTCTTTTTGTTGGACGATTTAAAATGGCTCCGCTTCGCTCTGCCATTCTTAGCGGAAAATAATTTTTAGATTTTGGTCTAGCGGAATGCCTGCGGGCATTCCGCTAGACCATTTTCACAGATGGGGCTGTGACGGAAAACGGCTTTTGCATGGCATCAGTATCGATTGCAATAAGAAGGTGTCCGACTTTGCCAGAGGGAGTTCAGCCGTCCCCTTGGGAGAAGGGAAAGCATCCTCACCCTCTCAGTCAAATCCTTCGGATTTGCCAGCTCCCCCGAAAGGGGGAGCTTCTGACGCATCCGCAAGGCTTGCATTTTATCTGGAAACTGCGCCGTTACTGCAAAAAGCTCCCCCTTCGGGGGAGCTGGCGAACGAATGTGAGCCTGAGAGGGTTCAGCATGCTGAAAGCAAACAGGTAGCCCCTCCACAGCGCCGCGCTTTCGCAGAAAGCGGCGCTGTAAATGCTGTTTTCCTCTACGACCCCATCTGTGAAAAAGCAATTCAGGAAAATCCGCAGATTTTCCTGAATTGCAATTATAAAATAAATTTTCCGCTGAATATGCCCAGAGCAAGGCGGAGGGCATTCAAAATCGTTCCGGCATAATGCCCCGCCCTGTTTCATACGATTACAACAAGCGGACCGGAATCCTGTCCGGTGCACAGCGCAAACGGGAAGGGGAGAGCAATTTGGCAAATCAGGAACAGAAGAGCATCTGCCGCGAGATCGGCGCACGCACCGGCGGAGATATCTACATTGGGGTGGTTGGCCCGGTGCGCAGCGGCAAATCCACTTTTATCAAGCGTTTCATGGAACAGCTGGTGCTGCCCGCCATCGGCCCGGCGGCTGCGCGGGAGCGTGCCCGGGACGAGCTGCCCCAGTC
>NZ_FMFG01000032.1:16041-21065 GCF_900066275.1 uncultured Faecalibacterium sp.
ACCATCGGCATCGTGGTCACCACCGACGGCTCTGTGAGCGACATCCCGCGGGAGGGCTATGCCAGAACCGAGAAGCGCATCGTGGAAGAACTGGATGCGCTGGGCAAGCCCTACATCATCCTGCTCAACAGCACCCACCCGGATGCGCCGGAGACGAAGCAGCTGGCCGAGGGCATGGCCCGGGACTACGACCACACCGTGCTGCCGGTGAGCTGCGTGGATCTGGACGCGGAGGCACTGGGCAGCATTCTGCGGCAGGTGCTGTACGAGTTCCCGGTGCAGGAGCTGGATTTTGCCCTGCCGCGCTGGGTCACGATGCTGGAAAACGGCCACTGGCTGCAAACGCAGGTGTACGATGCGGCCATGCAGCTGGCGGCAAAGGTCTCCCGCATGAAGGATGTGCCCTCCGGAACAGACGCACCTGCGCTGGAATGTGACGCAGTGCAGCGCTCGGCCATCAGCGGCATCGACCTTGCAAACGGCAGTGTGCGCATCACGGTGGAGCTGAAGCCGGAAATTTTCTATCAGGTGCTGAGCGAGCAGACCGGCCTTGCCATTGGCGACGAAGCGGGCCTGATGCCCTGCATCATGGAGCTGGCAAAGGCCAAACGGGAGTACGAGAAGGTACGCAGTGCCCTTGAGCAGGTGGAAGCCACCGGCTATGGCATCGTGATGCCCACGGTCAGCGAGCTGAAACTGGAACAGCCCCAGATCGTGCGGCAGGGCACGAACTACGGCGTGCGGCTGGAAGCCTGCGCGCCCTCCATCCAGATGATGAAGGCCACCATCCACACCGAGATCAGCCCCATCGTGGGCACCGAAAAGCAGAGCGAGGACCTTGCCCGCAGCCTGCTGGCCGGCTTTGAGGACGACCCGGAAAAGCTGTGGGAATCCAACATCTTTGGCAAGAGCCTGCACGAGCTGGTGAACGAAGGGCTGCAGAACAAGCTGCTGCACATGCCGCAGGAGGCCCGCACCCGCCTGCAGGAAACGCTGGAACGGGTCATCAATGAGGGCTGCACCGGGCTGATCTGCATTCTGATCTGATTTTATATTTTGAATGGCCTCAGTTTCACTCTGGCCATCTTCAGAGGAAAAATATTTTTATAGGGTTCTGGAAAAATCTGCGGATTTTTCCAGAACCCTTTTTCACGGAATGGGGTCGTGGAGGAAAGCTGCTTTTCCCATCTGACTCGTTCCGTCAAACTTTTCGGTTTTGCCAAAGGCTCCCTCTCCGAGGGAGCTGGCACCGAAGGTGACGGAAGGAGTTGGGAGAGATTTCGTTTATAGTCTGGGTACTTCTCGTGAAAAAAGCGGTTTGGAGGTGTCCGCAGACACTTCCAAACCGCAAATAAAATCATGAAATCTCCGCTGAAAATATTCGGGTTGCGGCACCCTGCATCTGCTTCGTGCCTTGGAGCGACACTCGCATCTTGCAGGCCGCGGCCCCAACAGCTCCTCCCTGTTTCGGCCACTGGCCGCGGTCGTCGCCGTTGCAAAGCGTGCGCGGCGGCCATTCCAAATCGTTACTTTTCTTCTTCGGTCAGCTTATTGATGAGCATCTGGTAGATCTCGTTGCCCTTGAGGATGAACTGCTTTTTTACCAGCTCGGCGGTCAGCCGGTCCGGTGTGCCGAGATCCAGACAGAACAGCTCACTGTCCAGCCCTTTCACCGTGCAGCGGATGGTGCAGTGGCCGTCCTCTTTTTCGGTAATGCTGGCACTGTACTTGGCTTCCTTGCGGGCCCATGTCTGGCAGCGCAGCACAGCGGCCACAGCGCGCTCCCGCACACTGCGGGGCAGGTCGTAGGCAAGCTCCTGCGCCACTTTGCGGCCCTTCTCGGTGATGGTGTAGCTGCCCTTTGTCAGGGTGACGAGCTGCTGCCTGGTGATGTCGTCCAGACACGAGCCGATCTCGAAATAGTTCACCAGCGCTTCTTCCATCAGGGCGTTTTCGATCTCCTGCCGGGTAATGGGTCCGGCATTTTTGACCAGATAGCACAGCAGCAGCCGGATCTCGGTGCTGCTGGTCAACCCGCCGGGACGTACACCGGCAGTAAAAGCATCATTGGCGGCCATCGTTCCATACATCCCCCTTGCATTCCTTTTCTTTTATAGTATAAAGGCTTTCACGCCGGATTGCAAGCCGCAGCGGCAAAATCTGTCTCAATGCGCTTGGGGCTTTCCGGCGTGGAGTACACCCAGTGGTCCAGATGGCCCTCGGTGATGAAATACTTCAGCTCGAACCGATGGCGCTGGCTCAGGGCGTGGTTCACGATCACCAGCTTGATCTTCATTTTTTCCGGCAGGATGTTCTTGATGTAGACGCTCACCGCCTGCCCGGGCACAAGGTCGGTGCAGCTCTCGGCAAGGCCCGCGAGGTTGGGCGCGATCTCGATAAAGGTGCCGTATTCCTCCACACTGCGCACGATGCCCACCACGGTCTCACCCACGGTGAACCCGGCCGCATTTTCCTCCCATGTGCCCAGCAGTTCCCGGATGGTCAGCACAAAGCGGCCCTGTACATCCCGGTTCTTGACGGCGCACAAGATCTGCTGGCCCACGCTCACCCGGTCGGCGGGGGAGGAGATGCGGCTCACCGACATGCAGTCGATGGGCAGCAGGGCACTGATGCCGCAGCCCACATCACAGAACGCGCCAAACGGCTCGATATGGGTCACGGTGCAGGGCAGGATATCGCCGGGCTGCAGGGTGTCCAGATAGTCGGCCTTGCACATCTGCTGCGCCAGCGCGCGGGAGAGCCGGTAGAAGGGCTGACCGTTCTCGTCGGTGTCCAGCGCCTCGATCACAAAGCAGGTGGGACGGCCCACCCTCGTCAGCACCGCAATGTCCCGCACGGTGCCGTTTGCGGCACCATCGGCGCACTGGGCAAAGGGCATCACGGCTCTCACCCCGCCGATCTCGAACCGCAGCTGGCGCTGGGTATCAAAGGCCAGAGCAGTGGCCTGCAGGATCTCGCGGTTTGCCATGGCGGCGCGCAGTTCAGTGGGGGACAGGCGCGCAGCAGAACGGTAGTTGCCTTCGGTACGGTAAGCTTGCATCATCTTTCATTCCTCTTTCTCTGCTTTTTAGGCCGTGCTTGGAACGGCAGCGGCCTTTCTGTTAAAACTTATGCATCCGCATGGGCGGATATTTGCATTTTGTGCGGCTTTGCATTATACTATATCTGTGTGCGCAGCAAACCGGCACGCCGGGCTTTGCGCACACACCGCCTGCTGTTTTGGGCAGGCAGAAGGGAGAAGCAGAGCTATGGACATTGCTGTAGGCGATACCATCCTCACCCGCAAAAAGCACCCCTGCGGAGCGTCCAGCTTCGAGGTACTGCGCGTCGGCATGGATTTTAAGATCCGGTGTACCGGCTGTGGGCGCGAGGTGATGCTGCCGCGTGCTAAAATTGAAAAGAACATCAAAAAGGTGGTAAAACCCGGGCAGGCCTAGCGCCCGGCGCAGCACGCATCCGGGGCGGAAAGGCCCCGGAGCCGTTCGGCTGCACGAACATGAATCTGAGTTTGTAAGGAGAACTGCCGGAATTATGCCGAACATGTTTACCCAGATGGATGCTGTCTGCCACCGCTTTGAAGAGCTTTCCATCCGCCTGAACCAGCCGGATACCGCCGCAGACCCTGCGCTTTTCCGCAGGCTGATGCGGGAGTACCACGATGCAGAACCTGTGGTGCAGGCCTACCGCGCGTGGCAGACCGCACAGGATCATCTGGCACAGGCCAAAGCTCTGCTGGAAGAACCGGGCGCACTTGACCCGGACTTCAAGCAGATGATACAGCAGGAAATCAGCGAAAAAAGTCAAGATGTGGAAAAGCTGGAAAATAATCTCAAAATTTTGCTGCTGCCCAAGGACGTGAACGATGGCAAAAATGTCATTGTGGAGATCCGCGGCGGCGCAGGAGGGGAGGAAGCTGCCCTGTTTGCCCACAGCCTGCTGCGCATGTACACCATGTATGTGCAAAGCAGGGGCTGGCAGCTGGAAATGCTCAACCTCAACGAGACGGAGCTTGGCGGCGTGAAGGAAGCCATCTTTTCGGTGGACGGTGCCGGGGCCTACAACCGCCTCAAGTACGAGAGCGGTGTGCACCGTGTGCAGCGTGTGCCGGAGACCGAGACGCAGGGCCGCATCCACACCTCCACGGCCACGGTAGCTGTGATGCCGCAGGCCGAAGAGGTGGACTTTGCGCTGGACATGAAGGACCTGCGCATCGACACCTTCCGCTCCTCCGGCGCGGGCGGTCAGCACATCAACAAAACCTCCAGCGCCATCCGTGTGACACATCTCCCCACCGGCATGGTGGTAGAATGCCAGAACGAGCGCAGCCAGTTCCAGAACAAGGACAAGGCGCTGGAGATCCTGCGCAGCCGCCTGCTGGCCCAGAAGCAGAAACAGCAGCAGGATGCCATCAACGCCAGCCGTCAGGGGCAGGTGGGCACCGGCGACCGCAGCGAAAAGATCCGCACCTACAACTTCCCGCAGGACCGCTGCACCGACCACCGCATCGGCCTGACCGTGCACAATCTTTCCAAGATCATGGACGGCAATCTGGACGAGCTGATCGACGCACTGGCCACCCGCGAACAGGCCGAAAAGCTGCAAAAGCTCAACGAGCAGGGCTGAAATGTGGCTTTGAAAATAAAACGATATCCTGTCGATAAATGCTGAAAAGCATAAATACTTTACAGATAGAAAGAACGATGATCCGTATGGAAATGAAAACTAAAATTTTGCCCGCATCGGACGAAAAGAGCATTGAAAAAGCCGCTGCCCTGCTGCAGAACGGTGAGCTGGTGGCCCTGCCCACCGAGACGGTTTACGGCATTGCTGCCGATGCCCGCAACGGCGAGGCTGTGAAGAAGATCTTTGTGGCCAAGGGCCGCCCGCAGGACAATCCCCTGATCGTCCACGTCACCGGACCGGAAATGCTGCCCGGCCTTGTCAGCGAGGTGCCGGAGCGCGCCCAGCTGCTGATGGCTGCGTTCTGCCCCGGCCCGCTCACC
>NZ_FMFG01000032.1:21349-22166 GCF_900066275.1 uncultured Faecalibacterium sp.
GCACTGTGGTGTCGGTGGTGGGCGAAAAGCCCACCCTGTTCCGCCCGGGCCACATCACGCTGGAGGACCTCGAGCGTGCCCTCGGCGAAGAGGTGGAAGTGTCCAAAGCCATCCTCGAAAAGCTGCCGGAGGGTGCTGTGGTGCGCAGCCCTGGCATGAAGTACAAGCACTACGCACCCAAGGCGGATGTGACCTTGCTGGACGGCACCTTTGAGCAGTTCAAAGCCTATGTGGACGCCCACGCCGAGCAGAATCCCAGCTGCCTGTGCTTTACCGGCGAGACGGAAAAGCTGGGTGTGCCCTGCGTGGAGTATGGACGCGAGGGCGACGGTGCCGATCAGGCAAAGCACATCTTCCGCTGCCTGCGCGCGCTGGATGAGCAGGGCGATGCCGTGGTCTACGCCCGCTGCCCGCAGAAGGACGGCCTTTCCATGGCGGTGTACAACCGCCTGATCCGCGCTGCGGCTTTCCGGGTGATCAAGCTATGATCGCGCTTGGCATCACGGGCCGCAGCGGCTGCGGCAAATCCACGGTCACGGCGGTGTTTTCGGCCCACGGTGTGCCGCTGGCCGATGCCGACCAGATCAGCCGCGAGATTTTACTGCCCGGCTCGCCGCTGCTGCCCCGGCTGGCCCAGCGGTTCGGCGCAGACATTTTAAAAGCAGACGGCACATTGGACCGCCGCCTGCTGGCTGACCGCGCCTTTGCCACCCCGGAAGGCAAGGCGGCGCTGGACAGCCTGACCCACCCGGAGATCGTGCGCCGCATCCGTGCGGCAAAGCAGGCAGCACAGGATGCCGGTGCACCGCTGTTCGTG
>NZ_FMFG01000032.1:22438-27872 GCF_900066275.1 uncultured Faecalibacterium sp.
AAGCTTCTGGCAGAAGGAGGTGCGGGAAAAGAATTTTGAACAAACGATATAACGAACAAGATCCTGCACTGCAGTACGACCCGGAGACGGCCCGCATCCGCCGCGCTCTCCGCGCCCAGAAGGCACGCCGCCGCAAAAAAATGCGCAGCCGCAGGCTGTTCCTGCTGGGCATGGCGCTGATCCTGCTGTTTGTGCTGGTGCCCAACTTGTGGGACAGGGCAGAACGGCTTTTATACCCCCGCAAGTACGAAGCGCTGGTGGACCAGTGGGCGGAGACTTACGGCCTTGACCCGCTTCTGGTGGATGCCTTCATCCGCACCGAAAGCGGCTTTGACCCGCAGGCCACCTCCACTGTGGATGCCCGGGGCCTGATGCAGATGACCGAAGAGACCTTTATCTGGCTGCGCAGCAAGATCGCACCGGACGAAGGACTGCTCTTTGCAAATCTCTACGACCCGGAGACCAGCATCCGGTTCGGATGCTATTACCTGCACCTGTGCATGGAGCGCTACAACGGCGATGTTGCCACTGCCGCTGCTGCTTATCACAGCGGGTGGGGCACGGTAGATGCTCTTTTACAGATGGAAGAGCACTCCGCAGACGGCGAGACCCTGCAGGGCTTCCCTTACAGCCAGATGAACCACTACGTAAAAAAGATTACTTCCTGCTATGCGCGGTATCAGCGTATCTATGCAGAAAGCTGAGAGGAGATAAGGAACATGAGCGAGAAACTTACCGCAAAGCAGGCTGCCGAACAGCTGCTTTACAAGCCGGAGTACGCCGCCGACAAGAGCGCCGACGTGAAGGAGAAGGCTGCAGCCTTTGCCGAAGGCTACAAAGCCTTCCTGAACGCTGCCAAGACCGAGCGCGAAGCTGCCGCCGCCAGCGAAAAGCTGCTGCTGGAGGCCGGTTACGAAAAGTTTGAGCCGAAAAAGACCTATGCCCCCGGCCAGAAGATCTACTTTGTGCAGGAGCACAAGGCGGTGGTGGCCGCTACCATCGGCCGGAAATCTTTTGAGGAGGGCTTCCGTCTGGTGATCGCCCACATCGACAGCCCCCGTCTGGACCTGCGCCCGAACCCGCTGTACGAAGCAAACCACCTCAGCTACTTCAAGACCCACTATTACGGCGGCATCCGCAAGTACCAGTGGGGCACCATGCCGCTGGCCATCCACGGCGTGTTCACCCGTGCCGATGGCTCCAGCGTGTCCTTTGCAGTGGGTGAGGACGAGAACGACCCCGTGTTCTGCATCACCGACCTGCTGCCCCATCTGGGTGCCGAGCAGAACGACCGCAAGCTCAGCGAGGGCATCAAGGCCGAGGAGCTGAACGTGCTCATCGGCTCCGACGCTGTGGAGGATGCCGACATCAAGGAGGCCGTCAAGCTGAACACCCTGATGCTGCTGCACGAAAAGTACGGCATCACCGAGCGGGACTTCACCCGCGCTGAGATCGAGGTGGTGCCCGCCCATAAGGCCCGGGACGTGGGCTTTGACCGCTCCATGGTGGGCGGCTACGGTCACGATGACCGTGTGGACGCATACCCCGCCCTTATGGCCGAGATCGAGACGAAAGATCCTGTGCACACCACCGTCTGCGTGCTGACCGATAAGGAAGAGATCGGCTCCGACGGTGTGACCGGCATGCAGAGCATGTATGTATTCCACTTTATGCAGCTGCTGTGCCGCGCCGCCGGTCAGGACGACATCCTTGCCTTCCAGAACAGCGTGTGTCTCTCCGCCGATGTGACCGCCGCCTACGACCCCTCCTGGGCAAATGCCTTCGAGCCGCAGAACGGTACTTACGCAGGCCGCGGCGTGGCCTTCTTCAAGTACACCGGCAGCCGCGGCAAGAGCTCTGCCAGCGATGCTTCCGCTGAGCTGGTAGGGGACATCACCTGCCTGCTGGATGCCAACGGCGTGGCATGGCAGATCGGTGAGCTGGGCCGTCTGGATCTGGGCGGCGGCGGCACCATTGCCAAGTACGTGGCCAACCGGGGCATCCCGGTGCTGGACATCGGCGTGCCGGTGCTGTCCATGCACTCGCCCTTCGAGGTTATCCATAAGACCGACCTGTACATGGCTTACCGCACCTTCTCGCTGTTCTGCCAGAACGCGGAATAAAGATTTAGCCCCGGATCGCCCGCAGCCGCGCGCATTCCGGGGCTTTTTTCAAAAAATGCTTGACCTTCAAGTGTCTTTAAGGTGTAATGTGAGTGCGGAGGTGAAGCAAATGAACATCAAACAGGCTTCGAAACAAAGCGGGGTGTCCGCCCCCAATATCCGCTTCTATGAAAAAGAAGGACTTCTGAATCCCGCCCGGCTGCCTGGCAACGACTACCGTGATTACACGGAACAGGACATCCGCACTCTCCGGTTCATCCGGATGCTGCGGATGCTGGATGTGCCGCTTCCGGTCATCCGATCCGTGCTTGCAGGCGATGCATCGCTGGGGAGTGTCCTGCGGGAGCAAAAGACCGCACTGGAACAGCGCGCAAAGCAGCTGGAAGGGGCGGCGCGTTTTTGTGCAGAACTGGCCCGGCAGGACCCGTCTGTGGCATCACTGGATGTGGATGCCTGCCTGACCCGGATGGAAAAGCCTGCCGTACAGGGTGCGTTCTGTTCTGGCTGGCTGCAGGATTACCGCACGCTGGCACAGGTGCAGCACCAGAGGCATTTTTCCTTTATTCCGGAGGGCAGCATCAACACCCCGCAGGAGTTCACAGCGGCCCTGCAGACCTACGCAAAGGCCAACGGGATGCAGCTCAGCCTGACAAAAGAAGGAATGTACCCGGAGTTTTCGTTGGACGGGATCTCGTACAAAGCCTACCGCAACCCGGGCAAGTACCGCGATGAGATCTGCTGCGACGCCGTCCATCCGGAACAGCTGAACACCGGGCTGCCGTCCCGGCGGGAGCGACAGCTGCAGGTCCTGCTCATCCTTCTGCCCGCGGCATGCACCTTTGCCGCCATTCTGGCGGCAGGCTGGGTGGCGACCGGCGGAGCGGACTGGCTCTGGCTGGCGGCACTGGCAGCAGCGGGGGTCCTGCTGGGCCGCGGCTTTGAACACCGGCTGTAACTGGGCCAGTCTGCTCAGCTTAGCGGCAGAGCCTCGGCAACGGTCAAAAAGGTATAGCCGCTGTCTGCGTACCACCGGATGATGTCGGGCAGAGCCTCGGCGGTGGTGTGTGTGGAGGAAGAATCGTGCATCAATACGATGCAGTTCGTCTGCTGCCCGGTCTCGTGCACCACATTGCGGTAGATGGTGCCCGCGCTTGGGTGCCCGCCCACGGCATCCTCGGCGCACACGTTCCAGTCCACCCAATGCCAGCCTTTCTGCTCTACTTCGGCTTTCAGCTGCTTCATCAGGCCTTTGCCGCCGTAGCGCCGACTGACGGTGTTGGTGCTGCCGCCCGGAAACCGTAGATACCGGATGCTCTCGGCATCCACATAGGGCGCAATGCGCTCCTTTAAAAGGGCAATGTCCTCCCAATAAGCGTCGCTGCTGCGGTAGATATCGCTGTACTCGTGGGAAGCAGAGTGCAGCGCGATCTGGTGCCCGGCGCTGACCGCTTCGGCGAGCAGGGGCAGATACTTCTCGTTGTAACCGGTAGCCACCACAAAAAATGTGGCGTGCACTCCGGCCGCGTTCAGCGCGCTGAGCACATCCGGTGTGGTCTTGCTGGGGCCGTCGTCAAAGGTCAGGCAGACCCACTTTTCCGGCAGCGGCTGGGCAGCAGGCTGCTGCTCCTGTGCCAGAGCCGAAACGGCGGGGGAGAGCATCGAAGTGTCCGGTGCCGGGGTAAGATCCTGCGCCTGACATCCGGTGACGACCGGCGGCGCAGCAGATACAAACCCCATAATGAGGGCGAACAGCATCACGGCCGCAACTCTGGCCCGCCTGCGCCGTGCGAGATATTCTGCAAGCTTCAAGAGCAAAACCTCCTTTGTCTGTTTGGTTTGCTCTTATCAGAATATGAACGACGGCGGATTCTATGAAAAAAATCAGCCCACCCTCTGCCGTTTATCCAGCCGCATCTTGTCAGCTATCATCGCGATGAACTCCGAGTTCGTTGGTTTTCCCCGCAGGTTATGGATGGTATAACCGAAGTAGCTGTTGAGGGTGTCCACATCGCCCCGGTCCCATGCCACCTCGATGGCGTGGCGGATGGCACGCTCCACCCGGCTGGCGGTGGTGCCGTTTTTCTTGGCGATTTCCGGGTACAGGCGCTTGGTCACGGCGTTGATGTACTCCGGCTCGTTCATGGTGAGCAGGATGGCATCCCGCAGGAACTGGTAGCCCTTGATATGGGCGGGGACACCGATCTGATGCAGGATCTCGGTAACGGTCAGCTCATCGCTGTCCACGCTGGTGTGCAGGATGTGCTTTTCCGGGCCAAGTGCCGCCTTGAGCACCCGTGCGGCAAGCACGGTCTCATCAAAGGGTTTTACAAAGTAGTAGGCAAAGCCTTCGTCCAGCAGCTCCTGTACCATCTCTTCGCTCTGGAAGGCACCGGTCACGAAGAAGGAGGTGTGCCGCTCACCGGCGGCATTGTAGCGCTGCTTGACTGCAAGGGCATCCAGACCGGGCATAAAAGCATCCAGCAGGACCACCTGCGGGCGCACGGTGAGCATTTTCTGCAGGACCTTGTTGCCGTCCTTTTCCACAACGGTCACGTCCACGCCCTTCTGCTCCAGCGCTTCGCGGCAGGCGGCAGTGAACGGGGCACCAGTATCCGACATCAAAAATCTAATTTTGTCCATGGTTGTTTCCTCCAATGTGTGCAGTTCCCTTAACACCATGGATTTTACCATAATTTTCCAGAACTTTCAACGGTTTATATTGGTAAATTTTGGCAAAGAAAATCGAAATGCGCAAATTTTTTTGCAGATCAGCTTTATGGCTGCGCAGCATCGTCTGTTTTTTCAACAGCGCGGGCCTGCTTGAGCATGGTCTGAGCAAAAATGCCGTAGCCCCGCGTGGGGTCGTTTACCAGCACATGGGTCACTGCACCCACCAGTCTGCCGTTCTGCAGGATGGGACTGCCGCTCATGCCCTGCACGATGCCGCCGGTTTTGGCAAGCAGCTGCCGGTCGGTCACGCGCAGGATCATGTTGCGGTGGGGGTCTGCGTCGTTTACCTTTTCAATGCGGATGCGGTATGCCTTGGGCACCTCGCCGTCCACGGTCGTCCAGATCTCGGCATCGCCCGGCACCACCTCCTGCGCAAAAGCCATCTCCAGCTCCGGGCCGGAAAATGCAGCCCGTGTTCTGCCATAGACCCCGGTCTTGCTGTTGATGCAGATGCTGCCAAGCGCATGGGTGCTCAGAAAGCGGCCCTTCAGCTCACCGGGGCTGCCCACGGTGCCGCTGGTACACCCCACGATCTGGCAGGGGACGATCTCGCCGCTGCGCAGGGCCACGCTCTCACCGGT
>NZ_FMFG01000012.1:0-66119 GCF_900066275.1 uncultured Faecalibacterium sp.
AGGCCGCAGGCGGCACAGGCGGCGGGGGTGGCGGCACAGCCGCCAAGGGCGGTCTCGCGCAGCTCGGCAGGCAGGCGCTTGCCCACGGCGTACATGGCGTCCAGCATCTGGTCGAAGGGGATCAGCTGGCGGATGCCGCTCAGGGACAGTTCTGCTGCAATGAGGGCGTTGGCCACACCGGCAGCGTTGCGGTTCTGGCAGGGGTACTCCACCAGCCCGCCTACGGGGTCGCACACAAGGCCCAGCATGTTCATCAGCACGGTGGAAGCTGCATCCAGACACTGCTGCGGGTTGCCGCCCATCAGCTCCACGGCGGCAGAAGCAGCCATGGCAGACGCAATGCCCACCTCGGCCTGACAGCCGCCCACGGCACCGGCCACGGTGGCGTTGCGCATGGCAAGATAGCCCACGGCACCGGCGTTGAACAGGGCATCCACGATGCGCTGGTCGGAGATGCGGTAGCACTCCTGCAGGGCCAGCATCATGCCCGGCACCACGCCTGCAGAGCCTGCGGTGGGTGCAGCCACGATCAGGCCCATGGAAGCGTTCACTTCCAGCACGGCCATGGCGTAGGTCATGGCCTTCTGCAGCACGTCGCCGCAGATGTTTTTCTTCTTATTATAATGTGTTTCCAGCTTTTTGGCCTCGCCGCCGATCAGGCCGCCCATGGATTTGATGGGTTTTTTCAGCGGCTGGGTGGCAGAAGCGTGCATGATCTCCCATGCCTTTTCCATGCGGTGATCCACAGCATCCCGGGGTACTTCGCCCAGAATGCATTCCCGCTGGCGCATCACTTCCGAAATGGGCAGTTGGTTTTCCTCACACAGGTCCAGCAGCTCCTTGGCGGACTTGAAATCCATGTTCATCGCTTGTCCCTCCTTACGGCTGCACGACCATTACATCGTTGATGTTCGGGTTTGCCAGCAGCAGCTGATCCACACCCTCGGGCAGGCGCTCATCCGACTCCACGATGGTGTAAGCCGTGTGCCCCTTTTCCTCGCGGAACAGACGCATGAACGCGATGTTCACGCTGCGGTCGCTGAGGATCTTGGTGATGTGGGCCACCACGCCGGGCTTGTCCTTCTGCACCACAATGAGGGCGTTGTACTCGCCGGTAAAGTCCACCTCCACGCCGTTGATCCGCACGATGCGCACCTTGCCGCCGCCCAGCGATTCACCGCGCACGGTCATCACCTGACCGGCCGCATTCTCCATGCGGATATCCACCGTGTTGGGGTGGATGTCGGTCTCCACCTCATTGGGGGTGAAGCTGTAGCCAAGGCCGCGGTCGGTGGCAATGGCAAAGGAATCCCGGATGCGGGTATCATCGGCCGAAAAGCCCATGATGCCGCCCAGCAGGGCGCGGTCGGTACCGTGGCCGTGGTAGGTCTTGGCAAAGGAGCCGTAGAGGGTAAAGTCCGCCCGCTTCAGCGGCGGGGCGATCATCTTCTGTGCCAGAAAGGCGATGATCTCCGCGCCTGCGGTGTGGGAGCTGGAAGGGGCCGATCATGTTCGGGCCCAGAACATCAAAAACACTGATAAATGCCATGGGGTGTCACTCCTGTCAGGTCAAAAACCGCGCCGCGCATCAGACGCTTGCGCTGCTCTTGTTGATGAACTTCTGGTAGATGGTCTCCACGATCACGCCGATGGCGTTGTCGCCGGAGACGTTGCAGGCAGTGCCGAAGGAATCCTGAGTGATGTACAGAGCCACCATGATGGCGCAGATGGGGCCATTGGGGTCACCGGCCTCAGCGCCAAAGATCATGTACAGGAAGGGCAGAGCGGTCATGATGGAGCCGCCGGGAGCACCGGGAGAAGCCACCATGGCAACGCCCAGCGTCATGATGAAGGGCACCACGGTAGCAAGGCTGATGGGCAGCTGGTTCATCAGGCAGACGGCAGTTGCGCAGGCGGTAATGGTGATCATGGAGCCTGCCATGTGGATGTTTGCGCACAGAGGCACCACGAAGTTGCGGATCTGCTCGCTCACGCCATCAGCCGCAGCGCACTGCAGGTTGACCGGGATGGTGGCTGCAGAGGACTGAGTGCCCAGAGCGGTGGTGTAGCCGGGGATCTGGTTGCGGATCATCTTGAAGGGGCTCTTGTGGCTCACAGCGCCTGCAACGCAGAACTGCAGGAAGATGCAGACCAGATGCATGATGATGACCACCAGGAACACCTTCCACAGGATGCCCAGAATGGCGTAGGTCTTGCCGGACTTGGTCATGTCGATGAAGGTACCGCAGACGTACAGGGGCAGCAGCGGGATGATGACGCTGTGCAGCACCTGATCGATGATGCCGGAGAAGTCCTTCATGCCATTATAAAGTGTATCACCGATGGTCTTGCCGCGCAAGGTGGACAGGCACAGGCCCAGCACGAAGGCCAGCACCACGGCAGACAGGGTGTCCAGCAGCGGAGGGATGGAGATGGAGATGTAGCTGACCAGAGAGTTGTCAGCCGTGGCGGCGATCTGTTCCAGAGCGCCTTCGCTCATGAAGCTGGGGAACAGGCTTGCAGACACCAGATAGGATGCCGAGCCTGCGATCAGGGTGGAGCCGTAGGCCAGAGCCACCGTGATGAGCAGCAGCTTGCCTGCGCCGCTCTTCAGGTCGGCAATGCCCATGGTGACGTAGGCCACGATCATCAGCGGGATGATGAACTTCAGGAACGAGCTGAAGATGCTGGATGCCGTGACGACGACCCGGCAGAACCACACCGGGAAGAACTGGCCGATGATGATGCCCAGCACGATGGCGATGAGCAGCTTCGGCAGCAGTCCGAGCTTGAATTTTTTCTTTTCCATAAGAATAAAATCCTCCTTTTCCTATCCTGACCTTTGTGCAGCACCTGACAGCGCTCTCTCCGCCGCAGCCCGCACGGCCAGCCTTTCACGAAACGTCAAATTTTCACTTGACGTGTTGACACATTTAGTTTAACATAGACATATGCATGATTCAAATTCATAAAAATAAAGTTATGGTTTAAAAATCTTAATAGCAAAGGAGCTTCGCCATGGAAGTGCGCCAGCTGAACACCCTGATCCGTGCCGCCCAGTTCCAGAGCTTTTCCAAGGCAGCGGAAAGTCTGGGCTATTCCCAGTCTGCCGTTACCGTGCAGATCAAAGCGCTGGAAGAAGAGCTGGGTGTGCGCCTGTTCGACCGCATGGGCAAGCGGGTGATCCTGACCGCACAGGGTCAGTGCTTTCTGGAATACGCCAACAGCATTCTGGATACCATCCACAACGCCCGCCGCGCCCTGAGCGAGGATGCCGAGCTGGAGGGCTGCCTGCACATCGGCACGCTGGAATCCCTCTGCTTTTTCCGTCTGCCCGGCCTGATGCATCAGTTCCGGGTGGAACACCCCAAAGTCAGCCTTCGGGTCACTACCGGCTCCCCGGAAGAGCTGATCGAAAAGATGGAGCGCGGCGAGGTGGACCTCATCTGCATTCTGGACGAGCCGCGCTACTCCAACAGCTGGCACAAGTGCAACGAGGTGCCGGAAGAGGTGGTGTTCGTGGCCTCCCCGGACATCGACCTCGGCCACCCCGGCCCGTACCGGGTGGCAGAGCTTCTGGACAAGCCCTTCTTCCTCACCGAACGCAACGCCAACTACCGCCGCACCTTTGACCGGTTTTTGGCTTCCCGCCAGATCGAGCTGACCCCCAGCCTTGAGATCAGCGATACCTCCTTTATCATCAAGATGCTGGAGCGCTCCTCCGGCATTTCCCTGCTGCCGCGCTTCGCTGTGGCCGAGCCTGCGTCCAGAGGAGATCTGCGCATTCTGGAGGTGTCAGACTTCCGGCTGACCATGTACCGCCAGATGTTCTACCACAAGGATAAATGCTGCACCCGGGAAATGGACGCCTTCATCCAGCTGGCCTCCGGGCCGGACCTGCCTCTTTTATAATACAGAAAGCTTTTATAATACAGAAAGCAGCAGACCCCCGGACGGTAAACCGCCCGGGGGTCTGCTGTGCTGAGGAGTTTTCAGGAATTTGCAAAGCATTGCGCAGACTGTGTGCAGGCACAGCCCCGCAGATGAGGATGATTAAGCAAAGAAGGAGATGATGAGTGCTACCAGGAAGCCCACACCGCCAACCAGAGTTTCCATGATGGTCCAGGTCTTGAGGGTGGTCTTTTCGTCCATGCCCACAAGGCTCTTCACCAGCCAGAAGCCAGAGTCGTTGAAGTGAGAGCACACGGTGGAGCCGCCGGCGATGGCAGCGGTGACGCAGGCCAGATACAGCGGGCTCAGTTCGCTGATGCCGGGCATGGCGGAGATGATGCCTGCTGCCATGGTCATAGCCACGGTAGAGGAACCAACGGAGATGCGCACCAGAGCAGCCACGATGAAGGCCACCAGAACCAGCGGCAGGCTGGCGTTTGCCACGGCGTTGCCGATGACATCGCCCAGACCGGAGTTCTGCAGCATGTAGCGCAGCACGCCGCCGCAGGCAGTGACCAGCAGGATCATGCCGGTGGGCTCAAGGGACTTGGTCATGATCTTTTCCAGCTGGGCATTGTTATAGCCGTGACGGGTGCCCAGCAGATACATAGCAGCGATGGTAGCCAGCAGCAGAGCCATGAAGGGCTCACCGAGGAAGGCCAGAACGGGCTGGATGCCAGCCAGAGCGGGCACCACTTTTGCCACAGAGTTTGCAATGATGAGGACCAGCGGGATCAGGATGATGCCCACGATGGTGCCGAACTTGGGCAGCTTGCTCTCGTCGATGTCTGCCTGCTGTGCAACGTGCTCGGGCACCTCGATCATATACTTCTTGCCGCAGATGGAGCCCCAGATGGGACCGGCAGCGATCATGGCGAAGATGCCGCAGAAGATGCCAATGAGGATGACCCAGCCCAGATCAACGCCCAGCATGCTGGCCACCAGAACGGGGCCCGGCGTGGGAGGGATGAAGGCGTGGCCGACAGCCAGACCGGCCAGCAGAGGGATGACATAGTACAGGACCGAGCGCTTGGTGCGCTTTGCCAGAGAGAAGGCCAGCGGGATCAGGATGATCAGACCGGCATCAAAGAACACCGGCATGGCCACCACCAGACCTGTGATACCCAGCGCCCATGCGGCTTTTTCGTCGCCGAACTTGCGCACCATGGTCACGGCCAGCGTCTGTGCGCCGCCGGATTCTTCCAGAATGGCACCGAACATGGAGCCAAGGCCCACCAGAAGAGCGATGCCCTTTAAGGTGTTGCCGATACCTTCGTTGACCGAGCCGATGATGTCAGACAGGGGCATACCGGCCATCAGGCCGATGCCCACCGCACCGATCAGGATGGAGATCATGGCGTGGACTTTAAACTTGATGATAAGGATGAGCAAAAGGATCAGGCCCGCCACCGCGGCGAACACGAGCCGCGCGGCGTCCGGGGTTGCAACAGCTGTCATAAACGTTTCCTCCATTTTTTGATATTTTGTGTGCTTTGGGTCTTATTTCAGCGCCGTCCCCGCAGACGGACACCGGATCTCGATGGTTTTTATAGACGAAGCAATATCCGCTTTTTTGTTTTTGGCGTAACTTTATCCAGACCGTCCAGCAAAACAACGCTGAACAGTTGATTTTTTGTTTTTTGGTTTTTATCGCAAACGAAGCGTTTTTACTCCATATATGCACCCTTCATGGGGCTGACGGCGTGCTGAGAGTAGAGCTTCAGCAGGCCCTTGGTGTACTTGGGAGCCTTGGGCTTCCAGTTGGCACGGCGCTGGGCAAGGATAGCCTCCATCTCTTCGGGGGTCTTTTCCTCACCGTTCACGCCCACGATGGCAAGCTGACGGTTCGGCACATCGATGCGGATGAGATCGCCCTCTTCCACCAGAGCGATGGGGCCGCCCACAGCGGCCTCCGGGCTGACATGGCCGATGACCGGGCCGCGGCTTGCGCCGGAGAAGCGGCCGTCGGTGATGAGCGCCACGCTGGAAGCCAGCTTCGGGTCGGCGCAGATGGCCTCGCCGGTGTAGAACATCTCGGGCATGCCGCTGCCGCGGGGGCCTTCGTAACGGATGAAGATGGCATCTCCGGGCTGGACCTGCTTGTTCAGAACGGCACTGATGCACTCTTCCTCGCTGTCAAAGGGCTTTGCGCGCAGGGTGGCGTGGAACATGTTCTTGGGGCAGGCGGTGTGCTTGATGACACTGCCCTCCGGGGCCAGATTGCCCTTCAGGATAGCAATGCTGCCGTCGGTGCCCTTGGCGTTGTCAAAGCTGTGGATGATGTCCTCGCGGGTGACTTTGATGCCCAGACCCTTGGTCTTTTCCTGCAGGATCTCGTCGCAGTGCTCGTAGAAGCCGTTCTTCTTCAGGTCTTCCAGGTTTTCGCCCAGCGTCTTGCCGGTGACAGTCATCACGTCCAGATGCAGCATGGACTTGATCTCTTCCATCACGCGGGGCACGCCGCCTGCATAGTAGAAGTACTGTGCGGGCCAGTCGCCGGAAGGACGGATGTTCAGCAGATAGTGTGCGCCGCGGTGCATCCGGTCAAAGGTGTCGGCATCGATCTCAAAGCCGAACTCGTGGGCAATGGCGGGCAGATGCATGGTGGCATTGGTGGAGCCGGAGATGGCGGCGTGCACCATGATGGCGTTTTCAAAGCTCTTCATGGTGACGATGTCCTTGGCCTTGATGCCCTCGGCCACCAGCTTCATCACCTGAACGCCGGCATCATAGGCAGCCTGCTTCAGCTCCGGGGCGGTGGCAGGCATCAGGGCGGTGCCCGGCAGCATCAGGCCCAGTGCCTCGGCCATGATCTGCATGGTAGAAGCGGTTCCCATGAAGGAGCAGGCACCGCAGCTGGGGCAGGCGTTGTGCTTGTAGTAGTCCAGCTGCTCGTTGGGGATCACGCCCGTCTTTTCCCATGCGTCGAACTTGCCGATCTGTTCCAGCGTCAGCAGGTCGTTGATGGCGCAGGCGGGGTCGTTGACCACGTACTTCTTGGGCAGGGTGTGGGCTTCCATCACGCCGCCGGTGACCACGATGGCGCTCATATCCTTCAGGCGGCCAATGCTCATCAGCATGGCGGGCATGGACTTGTCGCAGCTGGCGATGAATACGCCTCCGTCGTACACGGTGGCGTTGGCCTGAGCTTCCACCAGATTCACGATGGCGTCACGGTGGGGCAGCGAGTAGTTGATGCCGTCGTGGCCCTGTGCGATGCCGTCGCACATATCGGTTGCAAAATAGCGTGCAGCCTTGCCGCCGTGGGTGTTGACTGCCTGTACAGCCTCCTTCACGAACTGATCCAGATGGGCGCTGCCGGGGTGGCTGTCGCCAAAGGTGCTCTCCACCATGATCTGGGGCTTTGCAAGGTCGTCCACCTTCCAGCCCATGCCGATCTTCAGCGGATCGTTTTCCGGTGCCAGTTTACGCACTGCCTGAGAACGCAGTTCCATGATCGTACCTCCAAAATACTCTTTTTTCTGCTTTGCAAATCGTCCTTTTGACTGTCGGACATCTTACATATTCATTTTAATCGAATCCCGCCTCGTTTGCAAGTTGTCGCAGTCAGAACCCACTTTATAACAATAACCAACCTAGTTTTTCGTGCACATTGCTCTGAAATCTTGGATACATCATATAATCTAACCAGTTTTTCAACTTTTCTGTATCATTCGTCTAAAAAAGTCATCAGACAACTTCAAACGTAAAAAGTCCCCGCACAGACCTTGCACTGTGCGGGGACGTAAAATGCAGCGGCGTCAGGTTTCCCATTCGCCGTCGTAAAGCTTTCGGATGCAGTTGCGGTTGAAGTTCAGGTGCATCACCATGGCAGACCGGGCGCCAATGGAGTCATGCCGGGCAATGGCTTCGGTGATCATGCGGTGGGTCAGGATGGTCTCCTCCGTCAGCTTTTTGTGGGTAACATTCACGAACATCATGACCGCCGTATCGATAATGGGGATGAGCTGCTCCACCACCATGTTCTTGCTGCTCTCTGCGATGCAGGTATGGAATGCGATGTCGTCCTCAATGTACAGATCACCGCTGTGGATCTTGCTCTCCACCCGGTCGCACAGGCGCTGGATGCGCTCGATGTCCTCGTCGGAAGCGTTCAGCGCTGCCATCTCGGCCATGCCCGGTTCCAGCAGCAGGCGCACGTTCACCAGATCCAGTGCCAGCGCGTTCTTGTCCTGCACGCTGCGCAGGTTCAGCGGGTCCGAAAGGCCCTTGGCGGTCGTGACCACATAGGTGCCGGAGCCTCGCCGCGCCTCCACGATGCCCTTGCTGGAAAGCAGCTTCACGGCTTCGCGCACCGTGCTGCGGCCCACGCCGAACTTTTCACCCAGCTCAAATTCATTGGGCAGCTTGGCTCCCGGCTCCAGCGGGGTATCCAGAATATAGTGGTAAATTTCGTCCTCCACCTGTTCGGCAAGGAGTTTGTTTTTCAGATGGGAAAATTCGCTCATGGGTGTTCCCTCCCCTGTTTTTTAAGTTATTATAAGGCAGGGCAGCAGACAAAAGCAAGGGCTGTCCTCATTCACAGACAGCCCTTGCTTTTGGGTATTTTATTCGTTTGCGGCCTTTTCCAGCTCCGCTTCCTCTGCGGCGGCTTCGGCCTCCTCCTGCTTCTGGTACTCCAGGAAAGCCGACCACATGGGTTCAATGTCCCTGCCCTTCACCCGGCGGTCGAAGTAGTTGCGAGTGATGTCCACCACAGTGCCGGACAGCACCAGCACACCGATCAGGTTCGGGATCATCATCAAGCCGTTGAAAGTGTCGGAAAGATCCCACGCAAGGCCCAGCTTCATGGTGGCACCCACCACGGTCATGCATACAAAGACCACCTTGTAGATGCGGCTGCCGGTGGTGCCGAAGAGATACTCCACGGCCTTGGTGCCGTAGTGGCTCCAGCCCAGCGTAGTGGAGTAGGCAAACAACAGAATGGAAACAGCAATGAACTTGGGGCCAAAGCTGCCAAATGCGGCGGTGAAGGCCTGACCCACCAATGCGTTGTCCTGCACACCGGCCAGTACAGCGCCGCTCTGCAGGTCCACCACGCCGGTGGTCAGGATGACCAGAGCAGTGAGC
The DNA here is from genome assembly GCF_900066275.1 of uncultured Faecalibacterium sp. NCBI lineage: Bacteria > Bacillati > Bacillota > Clostridia > Eubacteriales > Oscillospiraceae > Faecalibacterium > uncultured Faecalibacterium sp. The sequence goes on from NZ_FMFG01000012.1 coordinate 9,043, forward strand.
GTGCAGACCACGATGGTATCGGCAAACACCTCAAACACGCCCCACATGCCCTGATGCACCGGCTCCTTGACGTTGGAAGCGGAGTTGACCATGACGGCAGAGCCGAGACCGGCTTCGTTGGAGAAGGCACCGCGCTTGAAGCCCCAGGTGATGGTCTGGCTGATGCCGTAGCCCAGCGCACCGCCGCCTGCCGCGTTCAGGTTGAACGCACCCTTGAAAATAGCCGCAAATGCCGCTGGGATGTTGCCCGCGTGCAGCACTACGATGATGAGCGCGCCTGCAATGTAGAACAGGGCCATGAGCGGCACCAGCTTTTCGGTAACAGCGGCAACGCGCTTCAAACCGCCAATGACGATAAGGGCCGTGACCACCATCAGGCACAGGCCGGTGACGAGGGTCGGTACGCCAAAAGCAGCGTTCATGTTGCCCGCGATGGAATTGATCTGGCTCATGTTGCCAATGCCGAAGGAAGCCAGAATGCAGAAACAGGCAAACAGCACTGCCAGCACCTTGCCCAGCTGTTTGCAGCCCTTCTTTGCGCCAAGACCATCGGTGAGGTAGTACATGGCACCGCCCGACCACTCGCCTTTTTCGTTTTTGCGGCGGTAGTACACGCCCAGCACATTCTCCGAAAAGCTGGTCATCATGCCAAGCAATGCCATGACCCACATCCAGAAGATGGCACCCGGCCCACCGGAAACGATGGCCGTTGCCACACCCACGATGTTGCCGGTGCCGATGGTGCCCGCCAGCGCCGTGCACATGCTCTGGAACTGGCTGATGGCCATATCCTCCTTGCTGGTGTGCGCGGTGATGTCCTTGTTGGTGAAGATCGCGCCGATGGTGTGCCGGAGCCAGTAGCCCATTTTGCGGAACTGGAAAAAGCCCGTGCGGGCGCTCATCCAGAAGCCGGTGCAGAACAGCAGTGCCAGACCAAATGGCCCCCACACCACGCCATTGATGGCATTGTTCACCTGCGTGATCATCTCGACCATTCTCTCTTTCCCCCTATACACAAAACAAAAGCGGACAGAACCCACCAAAGGCTCTGCCCGCAAAATTCGGAGCGCTCTCATTTTCCGCAGCCGGGGTGCGCCGCATTCCCGGCTGCGCCCCATTGCGCAAAGACGATGGCTCTGTCCTTTTGCCTGAGAGATACAGCCGCTTTCCCTGCGGCCTTACACCTTCGGCACCCACTTTACAAGCGGGCTTCTCCAGAGTGCACGGTCTTTCTCCGCCGTGCACGTCTTTTTCAGTTCTTCCGGCGCACAGTTGTGCGCGATAGAAAGACTATACCATATTCTGTCCTTGTGCGCAAGACATTTTGTATATCATACGCTGCTTTTTCATCTGTTATGCCGACAGATGAATTTTGTTTTGGTATTACTTTTATCCTTCCTTATCATAGCGCTGCCATAAATTTATTTTACTTTTCTTTTGGCTCCGCGCCTTCAAACCCCCGGGCTTTGCCATCCGGGCTGGCATCGCCGTTTTCTTTCGCGGTCTCATAAGAATCTGTGCCGTAATAGGCGCTGGCGGGGCCGATCTCCAGCCAGAAGTTCTCCCGTTCTTTCTCTGTGGTCGGTGCTGTCTCTTTTTTGTTTTTCATCTGCAAACGCCTCCTTTTCTGCATAAAGTCTTGCCTGCAGGCCAAAGCTTTATGCAAAGGAAAGGCGGTGTATCCCATGCGCAGTGGAGGTTGGAAGCCCTTTTGGGCAGCACTGTTTGCTTCGCTGCTGGTGCTGGTGCCGCTGGTGGGCGGCACGGTGCTGCTGTCCCGTCAGCAGCTGCGCACCCAGCTGCGGCAGGCTGCCCGCAGCGAGAGCGGTGTGCCCATCCAGCTGCCCAAGACCACCGACCAGCTCACTGTACTACTGTGCGTCTCCGGCGAACAGCCCGGCTTTGTGCTGGCCTACCTGAACGCCAGCCAGAACTGCGTGCATCTGCTCAGCGTGCCTGCCGTGCTCACCGTGCCTTTTGCAGAAGAAGAAACATCCCTTGCCCGCTGCTATGCCGCCGCTGGCCCGGCCCGCTGCCGCGAAGCGCTGGCACAGGTGCTGGCCCTGCCGGAGGGCACAAGGTATCTGGCCTTTTCTCCCGATGTGCTGGAGCGCATTGCCAGCCGGTACGGGCCGGTGCGGGTGGGCTTTACCGGCGCACTGACCGAGGAAGAGCTTGCCCGCTATGGCCGCAGCCGGGCCGTGCAGGGCATTTCCGCCGGGGACGCGCACGAATTCCTGTGCCAGTTGCAGGCCGACGAAGCTTTTTCACCAGTACGTACCGCAGCGGCCCGCGCTGCCGTGTGGGATGCGTTTCTCCGGCAGGATCTGGACCTGCTGCCCGCCACCCTGCCGGATGCCTTGCGTGCCAGCAGTTCGGCCCTGCTCACCGACCTGACCGCGCTGGACTATGACGCTTTGGAACGCACACTGGAATTTCTTGCCAACAACAGCGCCGCTGTGGCGGCGCAGGCCCTGCCCGGCCAGTGGAATGCCGCCAGCGGCACTTACACGGTCACGGATGCTTCCCGCGCTGCCATGCAGACCTTTTTCAATGTTTCGCCCACCGAGGCGCAGGCCTCGTCCTTCAGCGAGCCATAACCCAGCACCAGCGTGCCCGCCGCTGAGGGTGCTTCTCCGGTCAGGTCGTAATCGCTCAGCAGGCTCAGCTGCACGCCTTCGGCTTCCGCCGCGCAGCGCAGCGCAGCATCCGGCGGCGGGTCTTTGAGCTTTGCCAGCAGGTTCAGTCCGGTGTGCAGGCCCGCAAGGGTCAGCTCGCCGGGAGCAAAGGCAGCGTTCAATGCTGCCGCCAGCGCGTCCCGCCGGGCCTTGTAGGCCACCCGTTCCCGGGCCAGATGCCGGGTGAAGTAGCCCTCGGTGATAAAGCGGGCCAGCGTCTGCTGCTCAAACCGGCTCACCGTGCCGGAGTAAAGGCGGTATTTTTTCCGCCATGCAGGCAGAAGATGCTCCGGCAGCACCATATAGGCGATACGGATGCTGGGAGCCAGACTGCGGGAGCAGGTGGAAAGGTACACCACCGGGCCGTCTGCACCCGCCATGCCCTGCAGGCTGGGCAGAGGCCGGGTATCAAAACGGAACTCCGAATCGTAATCATCTTCTATAATATACCGCCCGCCCGGCCTGCGGGCTGCCCAGTGCAGAAGCTCGGCCCTGCGGCCCGCAGGCATGGTAACGCCTGTGGGGAACTGGTGGCTGGGCGTGACGTAGCACACCGCTGCATCCGACCGGTTCAGTGCTTCCACCGAAAGGCCGTCCTCGTCCACCGGCAGGCAGCAGCAGTGCACACCGTTGTTCTGCAGCACCTGCAAAGCACGGGGGTAGCCCGGCGTTTCCACCGCTGCAGGGCCGGGCAGCAGCGGTGCCAGCAGGCCCAGCAGATATTCCAATCCCGCGCCCACCACGATCTGATGCGGCCCGCACTGCACACCGCGGTATTCAGAGAGATATTCCGCCAGCGCCTGCCGCAGGGCCGGGTCGCCCTGCGCATCGCCGTGGGTGAGCAGCTGGGGCGAAGAATAGAGCAGCTCCTTTTGCAGCCGCGCCCATGTGCGGAACGGGAACAGCTCCGGGTCTACCCCGCGGGTGGAAAGGTCGTACCGCACCGGCAGCACAGGCGGTTCCGGTTTTGGCGGTGCGGGCTGTTCCGGCCCGCCGGCAGGCCGGGACGGCAGGGCCAGATATTCCTGTACATAAAAGCCGCTGCGCTCCCGCGGTTCCAGATACCCTTCCGCCGCCAGCATCTGATAGGCGGCATCCACCGTATTCACCGAGACGGACAGCTCTGCCGCCAGCCGCCGCTTGCCGGGCATCCGGGTGCCCGCCGCAAGGGTGCCGCTTCGCATCTCTCCGGCAAGGCTGCGGTACAGCTGTTCGTACAGCGGCACGCTGGAAGAAGCATCCAGCGCCGTGGTCAGATGGACCATAAATTATCCCTCCTGTCTGGGTATTGCATCAAACTGACCCCATTAAAAAACTTTATTCTGGGTATTTTCATGGTGTCAGTTCTGCGTATAATAGGAGCATACCCGCTGGACACCCAAATGTCAAGTAGGATTGTAGGTAAGTGGTTGCGAAGCAATCAAAGCCCCAGTGGGGCTTTGGCGCCGCGGGAACGGAAATTTGGAGGGAGAGTAAATCATGTCTACTACTGCAATGTGGCTGCTTCTGGCAGTCGTTGTCATCGTCATTCTGTTTGCAAGTGTGCTGTACAAGCGCACCTTCACCACCAAGGAGCTGGCCCTGACCGGTGTCATGGCCGCTTTAAGCCTTGTGGCCTATCTGTTCTTCCGTGTGCCGTTCTACGGCGGCTCTTCGTTCCATCTGGGCAACACCTTCACCGCCCTGACCGCCCTGCTGCTGGATGGTGTGTCCGGCGGTCTGGCCGGTGCCATTGGTCTGGCGCTGGCCGATATTCTGGCCGGTGACCCGGGCTACGCCGTCACCACCTTTGTACTCAAGTTCATCATCGGCATCACCTGCGGTGCCGTGGCGCACAAGGCATTCAAGCTGCGCGACCTCGACAAGCACAGCTCCGGCTATCTCGTCAAGGTGATCGTTTCTGCCGGTTCCGGCCTGCTGCTGAACGTGCTGACCGACCCGTTCCTTGGCTACTTCCGCAATGTGTACATCTTTGGTCAGGAATACACCGTGGCACAGGCGCTGACCAAAATTGCAGGCGGCGTCACCTTTGTAAACAGCGTGGCCTCCACCGTGTGTGCGGTCATCCTGTACCTCGCCCTGCGTCCGGCCCTGGAGCGTGCCGGTCTGCTGCCCAAGGGCGAAAAACACTAAGCGATCTCTCTATCCTGATACAGCACTGCTGCCCTCACCTGCCGGACTTCTCCTATCCTCCGGCGGTGGGGGCAGCAGTGTTTTTCGTGGGCGACCTATCACACGGAACTCCTCCAGTCTCGCATTCGCTCGACAGCCCCCTCGGGGACGGGGCTTTTGACAGAAACTGAAGCAAAAAAGCGCTCGTCACACAATTCTGCATGACGAGCGTTTCTGCTTTTTACCGCAATTTTCAAAAATAGTGCCTATTAAAACGGCATATTTGCGATATGCAGTTTGCGGATGTTGCTTGTGCATTAAAAACGCAAACTGCTATCATTACAGCTTTTCAAATACAAGGAACCGGAACGAGATATCGGTTTCCAGCTGGGACAGCGCAGCAAGGCGCTCCGCCCCGCCGCGCGGCGTTTTCCAGTAATAGGGTGTCATGGCGAACAGCGCTTCCAGCTGTTCGTGGGGCACCGTGACGCGGCCGGTCACTTCCCGTTCCCCAATGGCGGCAAAACCGTCATAGGCGATCTGCTGCACCGGGTTTTTATAGGGCTTTTCGTAGAGCACGGCCTTCATCTGGTACAGATGTTCGGCACCGGGCACCACATAGATCATCCGTCCGCCCGGGCGCAGCACCCGCAGGAATTCCTCCTGTGCAAAGGGCGAAAAGCAGTTCAGCAGCAGGTCGGCCCAGCCGGTGCGCACCGGCTGGCTGAAGCTGGATGCCACCGCATACTGTGCCGTGGGCAGGGCCTTGGCCGCAAGGCGCACCGCAGGCTTTGCGATATCAAAACCCGCCAGCTGCACCCGGCGGCCTTTTTCGGCAAGCGCCTGCGCGATGCAGCGGTCGTACCAGCCCTCGCCGCAGCCTGCATCCAGCAGATGCAGCGCCGCCTCCGGGCTGGCAGGCTGGCCGTACTCTGCGCACAGCTCACCCACCGCCTTGCCAAAGATGCCGTAGTATCCGGCATTCAGGAACGCGCGGCGGGCGGCCACCATCTCCTTGCTGTCGCCGGGGGCCTTGGTGCGCATGCTCTGCACCGGCAGCAGATGCCAGTAGCCCTCCTTGGCGCGGTCAAAGCAGTGGCCTTTTGTGCATTTCAGGGTGCTGTCGCCGGTCAGTTTCTCCCCGCACAGCGGGCACTGCCATGGGGCAAACGGTTCATTTTTGCTCATACTTCGTCGCTGTGGTCCTCAATGGGTGCAGTTGCACCGCCGTGGGCGTTCATATACTCCTCAAAGTTCGTGAACTTCTGCTGCGGCGGACGACGGCTGATGAGCATAAGGCCCGGGTCTTCGTCCCTTGCAGCAGCGGCACGGCCGCGGCGGCTGCTCTCCGCTCTGGGGGCACGGGCCGGTGCAGGCTGTGCATTGCGGGACGCATTCTGACGGCCGCGCTGGCCGTTGTTTGCACCGCGGCCCTGCTCTGCGCTCTGGCTCTGGGCGGCAGGCTGGCTGTTCTGGCGGGCCGGACGGTCGCTGCGGTCATTGCGACGGCTCTTCTGGCCTTGCATGCTGCTGTTCTGCTGAGCAGGCTGTGCAGCCGTACGGATGGCCGGGGCGGCGGGTGCAGCCGGAGTCTTTTTGGCCGGGCGCAGCGGAGTGGCCTCCGGGGCGCTCACAAAATGCGGGTCAAACTTGGGCTGCGCATTGCTGCCGCGGGCAGGAGCGTTCTGCTCCCGGCGCGGGCGGCTGTTATTATTGGAACGGCGGTCATTGCTGCGTCCGCCGGTAGTACGCTTGGTATCATCCATGAGTGGTTCCTCTTTTTCGGTTTTTGCGGGCTTTGCCTGCACCTTGGGTGCGGGTGCAGCTTTTTTTTCAGGTTTTGCGTTTTTTGCTTCGGCCTTTGCGGGCTTCGGCTGCTTTGCGGCAGGCTTTTCTGCCGGTTCAGCGGCGGCTGCCTTGGGCTTTTTGCCGCGCACCGGCGGCTCCGGGCGCACCGGCGCGGGCACGCCGTCCCACGGGTGGCCGCTCACCACGGGAATTTTGCGGCGGTTCAACTTTTCGATGCCTGCCAGATACTCCTGCTCCTCAGGTGCACAGAAGCTGACCGCCGTACCGTCGGCACCGGCGCGGGCCGTGCGGCCGATGCGGTGCACGTAAGTCTCCGGTACCTCGGGCAGGTCGTAGTTGAACACATGGGACAGCTCGCTGATATCGATGCCGCGGGCGGCGATATCGGTGGCTACCAGCACCTTGGTCTTACCGGCCTTGAAGTTTTCCAGCGCGGTCACGCGGGCGGTCTGGCTCTTGTTGCCATGGATGGCCGCCGCCGGGATGCCCTGCTTGGTGAGGTCTTTTGCAATTTTATCCGCGCCGTGCTTGGTGCGGCTGAACACAAGCGCGTTCACCACCGGGGGCTGCAGGTTCTTGATGAGCCACGGCAGCAGGAATTTCTTGTTGCCCTTTTCCACATGGTACAGGCTCTGCTGGATGCGGTCCACGGTGCTGGACACCGGGTCCACCTTGACGAAGGCGGGCTTGCGCAGGATGCCTGCGGCCAGCTGTTCGATCTCGGTGGGCATGGTGGCGCTGAACATCAGGTTCTGACGCTCCCCGGGCAGCTTTGCGATCACCTTCTTCACATCGTGCACAAAGCCCATATCCAGCATCCGGTCGGCTTCGTCCAGCACAAAGATCTCAAGGTTCGAGAGATCGATAAATCCCTGACCGATCAGGTCGTTGAGCCGTCCCGGGCAGGCGATCAGGATGTCCACGCCCTTTTTCAGCGCTTCCACCTGCGGTGCCTGGCCCACGCCGCCAAAAATGACGGTGCTGCGCAGCTTGAGATACTTTCCGTAGGCATCAAAGCTTTCGCCGATCTGCAAAGCAAGCTCACGGGTAGGGGTCAGGATCAGGGCGCGGATGGCACCCTTTCTGCGGGGCGCATTGGCCGTGAGTCGGTCCAGCATGGGCAGCGCAAAAGCAGCCGTCTTGCCGGTACCGGTCTGGGCGCAGCCCATCAGATCCCGGCCGGACAGCACCGGCGGGATCGCCGCCGCCTGAATGGGCGACGGGGTCTCATAGCCTGCCTCCTGCACAGCGCGCAGAAGCGGGGCGGACAGATTCAATTCTTTAAATGTCATGGTTCTCCAATAATTATTCCGTAATTTTCCGGCACTCCACATAGTACCGCTTTTCTTCTGCGTGGCCCATGCTGAAGGTCTTGCGCGGCAGCACGCCGCCCATCACAACGCCTTTGAACAGGTCACTCTTGGCAAACGGCGGCATCAGGAATGCCACAGCACCTTTTTTGCACAGGGCGCGCACAGCAGGCTCGTCGTGCACATAGTCCACGCGGGCTTCCTTGTGGTGCTCAAGATAGTATTCGATAAATTCGTCAATGGTGCCCACGGTCAGCGGTGCGGTTGGGTCCTCAAAGCTGAGCACGTTGGACATGTGCGGCCCGGCCAGCGTGAAGGGCTGCTGCTTGCTGCCGCCAAAGCTGCAGCCGGCCATATTGGAGTCGCTCCACGTGATCAGGCTCAGCAGCACCGCTGCGCAGTCCACATTGAACAGCACGCGGTGGATCGGCTCGATCTCGATCGCAGGCGAGTGCACATTGCACACCTCGGCCAGACACCAGCGGGCCGGATGGTTTGCTGCCTGCTCCGGTGTGAGTGTCTTTTTCAGCTCCTCCCAGCAGGCCTTTGCAGTGGCCAGCGAGTGGTTGCCGTCGCCCACGGCCAGCGTCAGCGGGTCGCGGCGGGTGGCATCCGGATACTTTTTGTCGAATTCTTCCTGACTGCCCAGCACAGCCAGCGCATCTTCGATCTGCGCAATGAGGGCAGGGTCTTCCACAGCCCAGCCCGCAATGTGGCCGCCGCCCAGCATCAGCTCGCCCTCGTATACCTTGGGCAGTTCGGCTTTATGCGCCGCCACCGGCTCAATGAGGGTGCAGCCGGGGTCGTCCGCCAGCATCATGATGTGGGGCGTTTCCAGCGCGGCACCGGTGCGCACCTTCATGCGGGGCGGGATGCGGCTTTCCACGGTGCTCTCGCTGGGGCGCACCGTGCATTTCTCGCCCCGGCGGTAGCTGTAGGCTTCCAGATCCACCATGCCCACAAGGCCCTGCCGCACCTTGCCGCTCTGCTCGGTGCGTTCCACGTAAACAAAGCCGTCCACCGCGCGGGTCAGCACGTTCCGGGCATAGTCATCCATGGTGGCATGGATCTTCTCAATGCGTGCATCGGCATCGCCGTCCTCCAGATAGACCTCCGGCAGGATCATGTTCAGGGTGCTGGGGCTGCCTGCCGCGGCAGCCTCGGCTTTCTGCCAGTAATCCCGGTCACTGGTGAACTGATCGCAGGCAATGCAGCCCCACTTTTCCAGTGGGATCTGCTCCGAAGGCAGAAGGATGTGGGCCGGTGCAAAGCAGGATTTGGTATTCATAGCAGATTCCTCCCTCTTATAAAACCAGAGACGTTACTGGAAAATGTCGGCGCTGTGCAGCACCAGATGCTGCACGCCCTGTCCGGCGGCAGACTGCTCCAGTGCGGTGCGGCTGTCGGCGTCCATCGCCTTGTCTGCCGTCACCAGCAGGTTGTCCATGCCCAGCGTCACAGCGGGCACATCCAGCGACACGCTGTTGGTATTGCACTGATCCAGCGTGTAGCTGAACCACAGGGTCATGCTGCCCGCAAAGCGGCTCTGCAGGGCGGCGATATCCGCCTTGAGCTGATCCGCGCGGGAAACGCCGCTGGTCTCGCCGTAGTCCTGTTTGCGGCTGAGCTTCGGGAACTGGACATTGGTCAGGACTACCTGCTCAAAGCCCATGCCCTGCACCTCGGCTACCAGATCGCCTACATATTCCACTGCCGCAGCGGAGTAGGGATTCAGCCATGCATTGCCGTCCTTCTGGGCGTCCAGCCACAGGCCGTCGCCGTAGTGGATGGCCATGCTGCGGTCGGTGCGGGAGGAGATGGGGTCCTTGAAGGCTGCAAGCTGGGCCACAGGGATCACGCCCTCTTCCCGGAAGATGGCCGCGATGCGGGCCGGGTCCACGGTGGTGTCGGCAATGCTCTGGGCGGCAGCCGGCACCTGCGAAGCGTAGCAGATGCTGCCATCCGGTGTTTTCAGGGTCACAAGGCCGTAATCCTCTCCCTGCGCCTTGAGCTGCTGCGCCGCTGCACGGATGGCCGCATCATCGGCAAGGGTGCTCACATCCACTGCGGCCCAGCTGCCGCCGGTAACGGCCTTGCCGTCCAGCTCCTTGGGCTGTTCCGGCTCCGGCTGGGACGAAGCCGCTTCCTGTACCGCCGAGGATGCAGCTGCTTCGGACGAGGCGGCTGCGCGGGATGCCGATTCAGCTTCCAGATCACGGTTCTTCACCACAGTATACCAGGTGTGGGTAGCCCAGTCCAGCACGTGGGGTGCTGCCAGCCAGGCTGCGCCCAGCACCGCCAGCACCAGCACCACGATGCCAATGCCTTTTTTGATGCGTGTACCGCGGCTGTAGAAGCTGCGGCGGTAGCGCTTGACCTTCTGACGTTTATACTTTGCCATTGTCGATTCTCCTCCCTGCCAATGTTACAGGATCACAGAATGTCCGGTGAAACCATAGATTGCCAGTGCCAGCACGCCGATATACACCAGCGTGATGGGCAGGCCGCGGAATGCTTCCGGGATGGCCTTGCTGCGCAGGCGGTGGCGGGCTTCCGTTACCAGCAGCACCGCCAGCACATAGCCAAGGCCGCTGCCAAGGCCAAAGCCAAGGCTCTGCCCCAGCGTAAAGCTCTGGGTGCGCTCCACCAGTACAGTGCCAAGCACACAGCTGTTCAGGCCCGCCAGCGGCACGATGCGCAGCAATGCGCTGCGGTGCGGCAGGCCCTTCGCCAGCCACAGCACGGCGTGCTCCAGAACGCACACCACGGCAATGCTGGCAATATACACCAGCGGGCGCAGCTGGGCACGGTTTGCCAGCGGCGCGATCCGGCTGCCGGCATACCACGCAAAGGGCGTTACCAGCACCTGCGTGATGCACAGCTGCATACCGAACAGCCAGCTGCTGGTGCGGTCATCGCCCACCAGCTGCACCAGACGCGAAACGCCCAGTGCACGGGTAAAGACGGCGTTCTGCGCGAACACCGCCAGCAGTGCATAGCTGAAGAACACTGCGCTTGTTGTTACAACATCTCTCATTGTTCGCGGTCCGCCTCCTTCTGGGAATGCACATCCACAAGGTTGCGTGCCTCTTTGGTGAGATATGCCTTGCGCTTTTGGGCCAGTGCACGCCATACGGCGCACAGCACGCCCAGCACGATAAAGCCGCCTGCCGGCATGCTTGCCATGGGCAGCACCGGGCGGCTGACAACCACACCGAACATGGTGCCTGCGGCCAGCCATTCACGGACGCAGCCCAGCAGCACCAGCAGCAAAGCATAGCCCACCGTGATGCGCAGGCCCTTGGAGACAGCCTTGCGCACCGTCTCCTGCACGCGGCCAAAGCGGTAGGTCAGCAGCGGCTCCACCGTGAGCATGGGCAGGTAGATGCCAAGGCTCAGCAGGCTGGTGCTGAACAGCATATTCAGGATGGGATACACCGCCAGATACACCACCGCCGTGCTGAAGCCGTACACCAGTGCACGGGGCAGCAGCTTTTTCTGCAGCGTTTCCGGGGCGGGATCCTCGTCGTGCAGGGGCACAAGGCGGCTCAGCAGACAGGCCAGCACGCGGGAGGGCACCAGCAGCAGCGCCACCGCCACCGCCAGCATCACCGCATTCTGGCCGCTGGTGGCAAGCACCACCAGCGGGGCAAGGCCCATGCCCTGCATGACCACCGGGTTATTCAGGAACACACGGTCGTGGTGGGCAAACTTGTTGGGATCTTTTACGATCAGTTCAGCCGTTGCGCGTCTCATTGTGCTGCCTCCTTTCCGGCATCTGCCTGCAGATGGGTCAGGTGATACAGCTTTGCCTCGGTGCGGTCGATCCATGCCGACACACTGTTGACCGCCAGCAGCGCAAAGCACACACCGGTCTCGTACACGCCATAGTAGCGGAAGCCCATGCTCACAACGCCCACCAGCACGCCGTACAGCACACGGCCCATGCGGTGGTGCACGCAGGTGTAAGGCTCGTTGATCAGAAACACCGCGCTGAACAGGATTGCGCCAGTCAGCAGCTCATCCCGCACACACTGCAGGCGGGGCAGGATATTTGACAGCACGGCACTGTCGGCAAGGCCCGCCTGCCGCGGGAAGAAGAACGCAATGACCGCACAGGTCACAAGAAAGCTGATCGATGCAGACATGTGGGCATCCTTCTGGGTCCACAAAAACAGGCCGCAGGCAAGGATCACCAGCGCAGCGCCGGTGCCCATGGGAGCCGCATATTCGCCCAGACCCAGCGCCAGCGAGCCGATGTTCAGCATGCCGCCGCTGCGCAGGGTGTCCTCAATGGCGCTGGAGACCGGCACCATGGAGGCGTCCCACAAAGGGATGTTCGTATAGGGCTGCGGATAGCGGAACACCTGTTCCGGCCATGACACTGCCGCCACCACATAGCCCACAGCAGCCGGGTTGAAGGGGTAGCTGCCGTAGCCGCCAAAGATCTCCTTGCCGATCAGCACACCGGCAAGCACTGCGGCGATCAGAACATAGATATCCACCGTCACCGGCATCAGCAGGGCAATGACGAGCGCAAAGCTCTCGTTGGAAAAGTCACTGCCCTGATACACGCGGCGGCGCAGCAGCGAAACGAGACGGTCGCACAGGTTGCCGGTAAGCACCGCAATGCCGCACAGCAGCAGCGGGCGCACACCGTACAGAAAACAGGCCATGCACAGCACCGGCACCGCCATAAAGCAGATATGCTTATAGTAGCGGCCGGTCTTCTGGAGCTGTGCCTCCTGCTCCCGGATCAAAGATTCATCCATAAATGGTTATCCTTTCAAAGGCTGGCGAGGTGCTGCACGGCTGCAGCAGGGTCTGCTGCGCCGAACACTGCACTGCCCGCCACCAGAATATCAGCGCCCGCTTCCACGCACTGGGGCGCGGTGGCATTGTCCACGCCGCCGTCCACTTCCAGCAGATAGTGTGCGCCGCGCGCTTCGCGCTCTGCCTTGAGCCAGCGCAGCTTGTCCAGCGCCGAGGGCATGAACTTCTGCCCGCCGAAGCCGGGCTCCACGCTCATCACCAGCACAAGATCCAGCTGGTCAAGATACGGTGCCAGCGCCTGCGGCTCGGTGCCGGGCTTGATGGTCAGCCCCACCTTGCAGCCCAGCGCCCGGACGGCATCGATGGTGGCCTGGATATCGTCCTCGCACTCAAGGTGGAAGTTGTACAGGGTGGCACCGGCTTTGATGAAGGCTTCCGCATACTGCAGCGGATGGCTGATCATCAGGTGCACATCATAAAAGGCATCCGGCAGATTTTTGTGCAGGCTCTTGAGCACCGGCACGCCAAAGCTGATGTTGGGCACAAAGTGGCCGTCCATCACGTCGTAATGCAGCATCTGTGCACCGGCATCCAGCACCATGCGGCAGTCTGCACCCAGTTTGCCAAAATCAGCGGAAAGGATCGAAGGACTTACGATTGCCATATTCTATCTTTACGCTCCGTTATTTTATAAGTTCTTATTCCCATTTGTCCCATTGCACTGGCGGTTTCAAACCGCAAAAACAGCATGGGCATGGTTATCTTTTAGTTTACATGAAAACGAGCAAAAAATCAAACCCGCCAATGGCTTTTTCACGGAAATGACGTATTTGGAAAGATCTGTCCATTTGCGAAGTAAACTCCCTCAGTCAAAGCCTGACGGCTTTGCCAGCTCCCTCGGAGAGGGAGCCTCTGGCACGCCCGGAAGATTTGCACTTTAACCGGAAGCTTTACCGCCATGCCAAGGGCCCCATCCCAGAGGGGGCTGGCATTGAGCGCAGCGAGATGACTGGGGGAGTTTCATCGGCGGCAAAGTTTCCCCACGCCAAAACAGCCAGACCGCCCCGGGTCCGGGGCCGTCTGGCTGGAAGTTCATTCTACGGGCTTCATGCTTGCAGGGTCTTCCACGGTGGGTTCACCGCCGGCTTCGTCCGGCAGGCGCTTCATGCCGCCGGGATTCGGGGCCACCGTGGGCAGGGTGAACACGAACCGGCACCACTCGCCCTGCTGGCTCTCCACCCGGATCTGCCCGCCGGAAAGGTTCACCAGCACCTTGCAGATGTTCAGGCCAAGGCCAGCGCCCCGGGCGTGCAGGCCGCGGGAGCGGTCCTCCTTGTAGAACCGCTGGAACACGTAGGGCAGCGCCTCCGGGCTGATGCCCTGACCGGAGTTCCAGATGGAGATCTCGGCCTCCGGGCCAAGCTTTTCCACCCCGAAGCGGATGGTGCCGCCCGCAGGCGTAAACTTGATGGCGTTGTCCAGCAGGTTATACACCACCTGATGGATCAGGTCGGGATCGGCGTAGACCAGCACCTTTTCGTCCATGGTCAGGCCGTCGATGTCGATCATGCCGTCGTTGATGCGCTGCTCTGCCGAGAGCGCCACGCCGGTGATGGTCTCCCAGATGTTGAACATCCGGGCATTCACCTGATATTCGCCGCTTTCCAGCTTGGAAAGATCCAGCATGTTCTGGATGAGCCGTGCCAGACGGCCCGTTTCCTCACTGACCAGCTGCAGGTAGTGGTTCTGCATATCCGGCGGGATGGTGCCGTCCAGAATGCCGTCCACAAAGCCCTTGATGGTGGTCATGGGGGTGCGCAGCTCGTGGGCGATGTTGCCCATGAACTGACCGCGGGAGTTGTCGTTCATCTGGATGTTGTCTGCCATGCGGTTGAAGGTGCGGGCAAGGTCGGCTGCCTCGCCTTCGCCTTCCACTCCCTCCACACGGACGGAAAGATCACCGCCGCCAAAGCGCTGGGCGGCATCCGTCACCTTCTGCAGCGGGTCGGTGAGCTGGCGCATCAGGATCTTGGTCAGGATGCTGGCACACAGCAGCATCACACAGGCCGACAGCAGGAAGTTGGACCAGAACTGCTGCTTGAACTGGGTCAGCTGCTCGCCGGAAGAGCACAGGAACAGGTAGCCGCTGGGCTGGCCGTTCTCATTGCGCATTTCGCTGACCGTGATGTAGCTTTTCCCGTCCAGCATGCCGCCCAGCGTGCCGAACACATGGTAGTAGTCCGCACCGGAAGCGTCGATCTTCTCCATCATTTCTTCCGGCACGGTCAGGCTCTCCAGCTTGTCCGGGCTGGAGGCGATCATCACCCGGCCGTCGTTGTCGGTAAAGAACAGATAGGCCTCTGCGCTCTCGCCGATGATCTCCAGCTTGGTGCTCAGTGCGTCCAGCTCATCGCCTTCCGGCAGCTCCGCCTGCTGGACCAGATACTGGGCCGTGCGCTGGGTGACGCCCACCACCTGATCCAGTGTTTCGTAGCGGTCCTTGGCGAAGTAGTTTTTGAACAGCACCCACTCCGAAGCGCCCATCAGCACGATGCCCAGCACCATCAGGGTGGACACCAGCGAGAAGAACGCCACCGAGATACTTTTGCGCATTACTGACGCACCTCGAACTTATAGCCCACGCCCCATACGGTCTTCAGCTCCCATTTGTCGGAAGCACCGGCCAGCTTCTCGCGCAGGCGCTTGACATGCACATCAATGGTGCGGCTGTCGCCGTAATACTCAAAGCCCCACACCTCGTCCAGCAGCTGGTCACGGGTGTAGACGCGGTTCGGATGGGAGGCCAGACAGTTCAGCAGTTCCAGCTCCTTGGGGGGAGCCTCCACCACCTTGCCCTTGACCCGCAGCTCATAGCTGTTCATGTCCAGACGCAGGTTGTCGAATTCGATCACGCCCTCGGTGCTCTCGGCAGCAGCCGTGGTGGTCTGGCAGCGGCGCAGCACCGCCTTGATACGGGCCACCACTTCCTTGGCATCAAAGGGCTTTACCATGTAATCGTCTGCACCCAGCTCCAAGCCCAGCACCTTATCAAAGGTCTCGCCCTTGGCCGTGAGCATCATCACCGGGGTGTTGCCCGCCTTGCGGATGCGGCGGCACACTTCCAGACCGTCCATCTTGGGCATCATCACGTCCAGCAGCACCATATCGGGCTTGACCTGATTGAACTTTTCCAGACCTTCTTCGCCATCGTTTGCCACCGTGACCTGATAGCCCTCCTTGGTCAGGTACAGCCGCAGCAGCTCGCAGATATTGGTATCGTCGTCCACAACGAGGATCTTTTCGTTGGCCATAATGATCTCCTCTCATTTTATCGGATGCCCGCCGGGCGGGCAGAGCAGCAAAGTATTCCACTTCTTATTATACGGAAGAGTTATGACAAAATAAAGAAGGATTTGTATGATTTTTTCACAATTCCGGCCCGGCCTTACTCGATCATCAGCCGGATGATCTCCTCATTGGTCTCCTTCATGCCGTCCTTGCCCAGACGGCCGATGCCCTTGATGGTGGTCTCGATGTCCTTCATCACGATGCCGTCGCCGCCCTTGAACTCCTGATGGCACTTGTACATGTTGTAGCCAAGCAAGGCCGCGTCCACCGAGGATGCGATCTTTGCCGCGCAGGAGGCCTTTGCGCCGTCGCACACGATGCCGGACACGATGGCCAGCGCATTGACCACCGTGTGGATGGCGGCCTGATAACCGTCGCCGCACAGATATACGATGCCCGCGCCAGCGCCCGCACCGGCGCTGACTGCGCCGCAGTAGGCGGACAGGGTGCCGATGCCGGTCTTTTCGTGGATGGCCACCAGATTGGAAATGATGAGGGCACGGTAAAGCTTTTCCTTGCCGCTGTGCAGCTCCTTGGCATATTCAATGAGCGGCACCGAGCAGGTGATGCCCTGATTGCCGCTGCCGGAGTTGATGATGACCGGCAGCTCACAGCCGTTCATGCGGGCATCCGAACCGGCGGCCGCCTTGGCCTTGGCCCGGATAGACACATCGTTGCCGTAGGTAGAAAGCAGCACCCGGCCGATGTTCGCGCCATAGTCGCCCAGAAGTCCCTCCTCTGCAATGGCGTTGTTGTAGCGGATCTGGCGTTCCAGCAGGTCCGCCACATCCTGCAGGTCGGCCGTCTCGGCAAAGTCCCAGATGTCCTTCATGTTCAGCAGGCTGCGGTCGGCCCGGCTGTCCCGCCGGGCCTCCTCGTTCAGCAGCGGCTTTTCGTAGAGCACCCGGCCATTCTTTTCGATCAGGCAGATGTTGGTGTGAAAATCCGCAATGCGCACCTTTGCGTAGGAATCCCCGCTGCGCTCGGTAACGATGATATCGAACACATGCCCCTGCTCGATGTGCTGGATGGAAATGGGCACCGTCTGCAGATAGTCCCGGATGGCAGCCTTCTTGTCCTCGCTGACCTCGGAGATGACTTCCAGCTCTCTGTCTGCCGAACCGGCAATGATGCCCGCTGCCACAGCGGCTTCCATGCCTTTCAGGTGGCCGGTGTTGGGCACGATGACGCTCTTCACATTCTTAATAATGCTGCCGCTCACCTGCAGCTGCACGCTTTCGGGCAGCATGCCCAGCACTTCGCGGGCTTTGGCTGCGGCATAAGCCAGCGCAATAGGCTCTGTGCAGCCCATTGCCGGGATGAGCTCCTCTTTTAATATTTCCACATACGCCTGATAGCGCGGATCGCTGCGTTCCATGACGGGTCCCTGCCTTTCCTGTCGATTCGATATTTACCAACAGGAATAGTATACTATAGAACCCGCGCAATGTAAAACAAATTCTTCCCCGCCCGCAGGGCCGGCTATTGCAAAGCGCAAACCGCAGAAGTAGAATAGGAGCATCCAAACCGATAAATCCATGGAGGGTCTTCCAATGATCGAAAAAGAAGTACAGGAGCTGCTGTCCTTCATTGACGGCAATCCTACCGCATACCACACCACTGCATCCGTCCGGAACATCCTGCTGAAGGAGGGCTTTTCCGAGCTGCTGGAGAGCCGCCGGTGGCAGCTGGAACCCGGCAGGAGCTATTTTGTCTGCCGCAACGGCTCCAGCATCCTTGCATTCCGCATGGGAGAACAGCTGGAAAACTACAGCTTCAACGTGGCCGCTGCCCACACGGATTCCCCCTGCTTCCGCATCAAGGAAAACGCCGAGATCCACATGGGCCGGAAGTACACCAAGCTGAACACCGAGGGCTACGGCGGCATGATCTGCTCCACATGGATGGACAGGCCGCTGTCGGTGGCAGGCCGCGTGCTGATAAAGGAAAACAATGCCATCACCTCCCGCCTGCTCACGCTGGACCGCGACCTGCTGATGATCCCCAGCGTGGCCATCCATATGAACCGCGAGGTCAACGACAAGGCTTCCTACAACAAGCAGGTGGATATGCTGCCCCTGCTGGGCGGTGCCGCCGAGGAAGGCGTGCTGAAAAAGCTGATCGCCGCCGAGCTGCAGGTCGCAGAAGACCAGATCCTTGGCAGCGACCTGTTCCTCTGCATCCGCGAAAAGGCCGCCGTCTGGGGCTGCAATGAGGAGTTCATCTCCTCCGGCCGTCTGGATGACCAGCAGTGCGTGTTCGGTATCCTGAAGGGTTTCCTGAAAGCACACAGCGCCCAGTCCATCAATGTTGCCGCCTTTTTCGACAACGAAGAAGTGGGTTCCGGCACCAAGCAGGGCGCGGCTTCCACCTTCCTGTACGACGTTCTGCACCGCATCGCGCAGAACGTCTGCCCCGGCGATGAGGACTTCCACCGTGCGGTGGCCTCCAGCTTCATGTTCAGCGCCGACAACGCCCACGCCGTGCACCCCAACCACCCGGAATATACCGATGTGAACAACTGCACCTACATGAACGAGGGCGTTGTGGTCAAGGTGCACGCCGGCCAGAAGTACACCAGCGACGGCATGAGCATGGCCGTTGCCAAAGAGCTTGCCGCCCGCGCCGGTGTCCCGCTGCAGTATTTTGCCAACCGTTCCGATAAGGTCGGCGGAAGCACTCTGGGCAACCTTGCCATGGCACAGGTATCCATGAACTGCGTGGACATCGGCCTGCCCCAGCTGGCCATGCACTCCTGCTACGAGACCGCCGGTGCCCGGGACATCGTTTCTCTCATCCGGCTGATGGAGGAATTCTACGCCAGCCACTTTGAAGAGACCGCATCCGGCACCCTTGCCATCTGCAAGTAAGACCCGTACAACCTGAATCATAAGGACTGCCCGTGGAAAAGCAGCACTGCTTTTCCACGGGCGGCTTTTCGTTTCCACTTAAGTGAGTATTGAGAAAAAACGTCCATTGTGCTACAATTATCCTGTTATAATATCGCTTTTTACCGCAGCGTAAAATCTTTTTCGCAAGGAGTATAATAAAATGAAATTAGGTATCGTCGGCCTGCCGAACGTCGGCAAGTCCACTCTGTTCAATGCCATCACCTCCACCAAGAACGCAGAAGCCGCAAACTATCCCTTCTGCACCATCGAGCCGAACAGCGGCATCGTAGCCGTGCCGGACAAGCGTCTGGACAAGCTGGCCGAGATCTGGCAGACCAATAAAAAGACCCCTGCCATCGTGGAGTTTGTGGATATCGCGGGTCTTGTGAAGGGCGCCAGCCAGGGTGCAGGCCTTGGCAACAAGTTCCTGGGCCACATCCGCGAGTGCGACGCCATTGTGCATGTGGTGCGCTGCTTTGACGATGACAACATCATCCATGTGGTGGAGGATGTTTCCAAGGCTGAGGCCGTGGACCCCATTGCCGACATCGACGCCATCGACTACGAGCTGATCCTGTCCGACCTTGAGGTGGTGCAGAACCGCGCAGGCCGCATGGCAAAGGCCGCCAAGAGCGGCAACAACAAGGGCGCTGCCGCCGAAGCCGCATGGCTGCAGCAGCTGGCCGACCACCTGAGCGCAGGCAAGCCTGCCCGCAGCTTCGATTTTGACGAGGGCGATGCCGAGCAGCAGACCGTGCTGCATGAAATGGGCCTGCTGAGCGCAAAGCCGGTGCTGTACGCCTGCAATGTGGGCGAGGACGACCTGATGGAGGGCATCGAAAACAACAAGTATGTCCCGCTGGTGGCCGCACGCGCCAAGGAAGAGGGCGCACGCTACATTCCCATCTGCGCCAAGACCGAGGAGGATATCGCCGACTACTCTCCCGAGGAAAAGAAGGCTTTTCTGGCTGAAATGGGCATTGAAGCCAGTGGTCTGGACAACCTCATCACTGCCAGCTATGATCTGCTGGGCCTGATCTCCTTCCTGACCGACGGCAAGAAGGAGTGCCGCGCATGGACCATCCGCAAGGGCACCAAAGCACCGCAGGCTGCCGGCAAGATCCACAGCGATTTCGAGCGCGGTTTCATCCGTGCCAGCGTCATTGGCTACAGCGATCTGGAAGCCAACAACTTCGATTACGCCGCCGTCAAGGCCAAGGGTCTGCAGCGCACCGAGGGCAAGGAATACGTTGTCAACGATGGCGATGTGATCGAGTTCCTGTTCAACGTTTAAAGGGAAACCCTCTCAGTCAAAACCCGACGGTTTTGACAGATTCCCCCTTTTGTCGCTGCGTGACATCTTCCCCCGGCCGGGGGAAGTCTTTCCTCTCAGGGGGAGCTCGATTGCAGCGAACCGGAAGAGCCATAAAAGCTCTCCCTTTGGGAGAGCTGGCATCGCGCAGCGATGACTGAGAGGGTTCGTTTCCCAGCCTTCCTGAATTAAAAAGAGTCATTCCCCTGAATATGGCCAGAGCGCACGCGTCGGCCATTTAAAATCGTAAAAGAGGTTTCCTATGATTTTCGGTATTATGGGCGCAATGCCCGATGAAGTCGATCAGCTGTGTGCAAAGCTGGAAAACGTCACCGTGGAGCCCTACGGCGGCGTGGATTACCACAAGGGCACGCTGGCCGGCAAACAGGTGGTGGTGTGCTGTGCCGGCATGGGCAAGGCCAATGCCGCCGCCACCACGCAGGTGCTCATCACAAAATTCGGCGCGGAGAAGATCATCTTTTCCGGCATCGCAGGCAATATGACCTCGAAGATCGGCATTGGTGATGTGGTCATCGGCAAGACCGTGCTGTACCACGACGCACAGCTGGACATGATCTGCCAGAACCCGCCGTTCCTCAAGGAATACACCGGCGACCCGGAGCTGATCGCTGCCGCCGAAAAAGCCTGCGCCGAAGCGGGTGTGAAGGCTCTGGTGGGCAAGATCGCCACCGGCGACCTGTTTGTAGGCGACAGCGAGACCAAGGCTGCCATTGAAGCCAAATGCGCCCCCGACTGCGTGGAGATGGAAGGTGCCGCTGTGAGCCAGATTGCCGCCAAGAACGGTGTGCCCTGCGTCATCCTGCGCGCCATGAGCGACAACGCTGACGAGGACGGCCACGAGGTGCTGGTGGTGAAAAAGTTCAGCATTGCGGAATATGTAGCCACCGCCACCAAGATCGTGGCAGCAATGGTGGAAGCACTGTAAAAAAGAACCCTCTCAGTCAATGCTTCGCATTGCCAGCTCCCCCGAAAGGGGGAGCTTTTGACATTCCGGAAACGTTTTCCGTTTTGCCAATGGCTCGCCCTTCGGGAGAGCTGGCGAACAAAGTGAGCCTGAGAGGGTTTTCTTTTATAAGAACTGTTCCAGCTTTACCCGGCTATCCTCCTGAAACTCCTGCAGTCTTTGGGCAAGGCGCTTTGCGCCGGGCGCGGCATTGGGGTAATCCTTCTGGGCCTTTACGCAGTCCACCACCCCCATGCCGCTGCCCTGTGTGAGCATCTCGGCCAGATTGCGGGTGGACTTGTCCGTGAGGGTCTTCATACTGATGCCCATTTTCGTGTTCAGCTTTGCCATGGCGCTCTGCCCCTGCGCGGTGCCGCCGCAGGCCTCGATGGCGGTGTGCGCTTCCTGATTGAGCTGGTGGTACACATTGCGCTGGCGCAGCAGCTCGGCCTTGAACTGCACATCGTCGGTCATCGGCACGATCTGTTCCAAGGTGTTCTTGCCCATCTCGGTATTCTGCACCACGGCTTCCAGCAGGTTCAGGTTGTCGTTCTTCTGGTTTTCCATACAAAAAATCCCCCTTCTGGCCTTAGTCTGCGCCAAAAGGGGGATTTTATACGCTGGTTTTATTCTGCACGCATCTGATCGCCGCCGGCGTTCTGTGCCTCCCGCAGGCGTGCGTCGCACAGCTCATACAATGCCTGCCAGTTCTTTGCAGGGACATCCTCAAGGCTCGCCACGCCGCAGCTCAGGGTAAAGGGCACCCGGCGCATCATGCCGGTGGTGGTGATGCATTCCCGGGGCATCTGCCGATACAGGTTCTGCATTTCCTCTGCCAGCTGCTTGCCGTCGGCATCCAGACAGCCCACCGCAAAGATGCTGCCGGTCAGGCGGCAGACCACGCGGACCGCAGGGGTATCAAAGCTCTTTTTCCACTGGTTGCCCACAAAGCAGTGCAGCTGGTCCATCACAGGCTGGCCGTAGGTATCCCGCAGCTTCTGGCCGTTGTCGATGCTCACCAGTGCCACAGCCGCTTTGCGGCCCTGCGCTGCACACTGTTCCAGCTTTTGGGCAAACACCGTTTCCAGATAGCGGCGGTTGTACACGCCGGTAAGGAAATCGTGGCTCATATCCTCGCGGCACAGTTCCCGCTCCCGGGGTGTCATGCGCTCTTCCGGCAGCACATTGCCTGCCAGCGGTGCGCACATTTCCAGCTCCCAGCATTTGCCGTCCGCTTCCACTCTGCGGTGCAGCACACAGTCCACACGGCCATTGCGCAGCTCGTAGTCCACCCGCAGGCCATCGTCCTGCCAGCCGTCACAAAGCGGTGCTTCGGTCAGGGTCACTGCCTCAAATACGGCCTGCGCTGAGCGCGCAAGTTCCCGCAGATCCTGCTCGGTACATTCTTTCTTCATGTAATTTTCCCCATCATCTGCGCACGCGGCGCTCCCGTATCCCGCGTGCAGTCACCTGTTCCCCATACGTTCAGGAACCATCTGCCGCATTATGCATCCCGCGCCCGCCCTGTTTCCGGAAATGCCGGGAACGCATCAGGCAAAGAAAAATGGCATAATGCCGCTTTAGCAACATTATACCATTCAGCTTCCGATTTTACCAGCAAAACGCACAATTTTCTGCCGGAGTTTTTACATTTTCGTCAAATTGCCAAGCTCCCGCCGCTCTGTGCCTTCTGTTTATACGCGGCAGTACACACTGCACTCGTCGTGGATGGTCTTGGCCAGTGCCTTGGCGGCAAAGCCGTCAGCGGCGCGCCATGCCCAGTTTCCGCCCAGCTTGCCGGGGGTATTCAGGTGTGCTTCCGCGCCCAGACCCAGCCAGTCGTACATGGGGATGATGGCCCGGTCAGCCACCGACCCCAGCGCTGCGCGCAGCAGAGCGATGCGGACATCATCGGTCCGGATGGCCGCCAGCTCCTTTGCGGTGGGCTTTACGCCGGTCAGGTGCAGGTAAGCGGCAGCGGCAGCCTTTTCCTTTTCGGAAGCGCCGTTCTCCCACCAGTCGGTCAGGGTGGTGTTATCGTGGGTGCCGGGATACACCACGCTGTTCTTGACGTGGTTGTGGGGCAGATACTCGCTGTCCCCGCCGCTGAAGGCGAACTGCAGCACCTTCATGCCCGGGAAGGTGCTGTCGGCCAGCAGCTTTCGCACGCTGGGGAACAGTTCACCCAGATCTTCGGCAATGATGGGCAGCTTGCCAAGGGCAGCTTCCAGCGCATCGAACAGCTCCATGCCGGGGCCGTTCTCCCACTTGCCGGTGCGGGCGGTGGTGCTGTCCGCCGGGATGGCCCAATAGGTATCGAAGCCGCGGAAGTGGTCGATGCGCAGCAGGTCGTAGATGCCCAGTGCGTGGCGCACCCGGCGCACCCACCACGCGTAGCCGGTCTTTTTGTGGTAGGCCCAGTTGTACAGCGGGTTGCCCCACAGCTGACCGTCGGCAGAGAAGTAATCCGGCGGGCAGCCCGCCACACGGGCAAAGCCGCCGTCGGCATCCAGCTCAAACAGCGCGCCGCCCACCCATGCATCCACCGAGTCGGCAGAGACATAGATGGGGATGTCGCCCAAAATCTGCACGTCCTTTTTGTTGGCGTAGGCCTTCACCGCCTGCCACTGGGCCGCAAACTTGTACTGCACGAACTTCCAGAAACCGATCTCCTCCTCGTTTTCGGCGGCAAAGGCAGCAAGGGCCTTCTTGTCGCGCAGGCGGTAGGGCTTGTCCCACTCCACCCAGTTCTTCATGCCGTTGGCCACTTTCAGGGCCATGTACAGGGCGTAGTCGTCCAGCCATTCCTCATTGGCGAGAGTAAAGGCATAATAATCATCCGGGAAGTAATAGCTGCAGCCGTGCAGCCCTGCGCACTGCTTGCGCCATGCGGCGTAGGCGGTGCGCAGGACTTTAAAGCGGCTCACATACAAAGTGCCGTAGTCCACCTCTTTGGGGTCTGTGCCCCATTTTTCGGCCTTGAGCTGGGCGGCGGTGAGCAGGCCTTCTTCCTTCAAAGCGTCGAGGTCGATAAAATAGGGGTTGCCCGCAAAGGCCGAGCAGCTCTGATAGGGGCTGTCACCGTAGCCGGTGGGACTGAGCGGCAGGATCTGCCAGATCTTCTGGCCCGCTTGTGCCAGAAAATCCACAAACTTGAATGCTTCCTTGCCAAAGCAGCCAATACCGTAAGGGCCGGGCAGGCTGGACACCGGCATCAGGATTCCACTTTCACGCATGCTATTACCTTCCTCATTTTTAACATTTTATGGGAATATCGTTGTTTCTTATCATAACATATCCGCAGACTATTTTCCACAGGCAAAAAACGTGGTATACTTATTTTTACGGGATAACCCTCTCAGGCGCTTCGCGCCAGCTCCCCCGAAGGGGGAGCTTCAGACGATGGCTTGGTGAGAGGCACCTTCAGCCCGGAAGTCTTATTTCCCCTCCAGAGAAAAAGCTCCCCTTTCGGGGGAGCTGGCATCGCGCAGCGATGACTGAGAGGGTTTTTGGAGGTACCATGCAGCGCACTGAAAAATACTTTGAACAGGACGCTTTCCGCACCCAGTGCGAGAGCATCATCCTTGCCGCAGAGCCGGACGAAAAGACCGGCGGCGGGCGCATTGCGCTGGACGGCACGGTGTTCTACCCGGAGGGCGGCGGTCAGCCTGCCGACCGGGGCACCCTGACCCTGCCGGACGGTGCCACGCTGAATGTGACCGATGTGCACGAGCGTGACGGCATCCTCTGGCACAGCGTGGACGCTCTGCCGGAAAGCGCTGTTCCCGGCACTGCCGTTTCCGGCTGCATCGACTGGGAATGGCGCTTTGACAAAATGCAGCAGCACACCGGTGAGCACATCCTTTCCGGCATCCTGCACCAGATGTTCGGGGCCGAGAACGTGGGCTTCCACATCGGTTCCGAGGCTGTGCGCATGGACACCAGCGTGCCCATTTCTGCCGAGGGCCTGCAGGCAGCCGAGCTTGCCGCCAACCGCATCGTGTGGCAGGATGTGCCGGTGCTGGTCAGCTACCCCACCCGGGAGGAGCTTGCCGCCCTTGTCTACCGCTCCAAAAAGGAGATCGAAGGGCAGGTGCGCATCGTGACCATTCCCGGTGCGGATGTCTGCGCCTGCTGCGGCACCCACACCCGCACCACCGGACAGGTGGGACAGATCAAAATTCTGGCCAGCGAGAACTACAAGGGCGGCGTGCGGCTGAGCGTGGTGTGCGGCCAGCGGGCATTGCTTGCTGCACAGGCTATGCGCCAGCGGCAGGCAGAGATCGGGGCACTGCTCTCGGCCAAAGCCGACCAGACCGCTGTGGCGGTGCATCGCGTCTACGATGAGTATACTGCGCTCAAGTTTACACACTTTGGTGTATGTTCTCAGCTGTTCGATGCACTTGCCCAGCTGGCAAACCCTGGTGAGGATGCCATCCGCACAGTGCCCGGCCTTGACCCGGACGGCCTGCACCGGCTGGCGGTGCGCCTGACCGAAGCCACCACCGGTCTCTGCGCCGCCCTGACCCCCACCGAAAAGGGCACCGGCTACTGCATCGCGCAGGCAGACGGCGATGTGCGCGCCCTGACCAAAGCCCTGAACGCCGCCCTGAACGGACGCGGCGGCGGCAAGCCCGGCATCTGTCAGGGCAGCTGCGCCGCTGCACCGGAACAGGTGGAGGAATTTTTGCGGGAGCAGAATTTGTAAGCATCCTCGCCCTCTCCGTCTTTGCTTCGCAAAGCCACCTCTCCCAAAGGGAGAGGCTTTGGCAGTACGGAAAGCCTTCCGGCTTTGCCAAGGGCTCCCCCTTTGGGGGAGCTGGCGCGTCAGCGCCTGAGAGGGCGAGCCACGTTAATTTTAAGGAGAACAACAAACTATGAGAATGCGTTTCAAACCCTATGCCCACGACGAGCTGATGGCAGCCGACTTCCATGTGCACGAGCCGCTGATCTGGGGCGGCAAGTGGCACGCCCAGTATGCCCGCCCGGAGCAGCCCTTTGTGCTGGAACTGGGCTGCGGCAAGGGCGGCTTCATCTCCCAGCTGGCCTGCGCCCACCCGGAAAACAACTATCTGGGCATCGATATCACCGATAAGGTGCTCATCCTCGCCAAGCGCAAGATCGAAGCCGCCTATCAGGCTGCGGGCCGCCCCATCGACAACGTGAAGATCATGAGCACCGACATCGAGCGCATCAAGGGGGTCATTACCGCCGAGGATACGGTCAGCCGCATCTACATCAACTTCTGCAATCCGTGGAGCAAGAACGGCTCTTCCCACAAGCACCGTCTCACCTACCCGCGCCAGCTCATCAACTACCGCGAGTTCCTCAAGGACGGCGGCGAGATCTACTTCAAGACCGACGACGATGATCTGTTCCGCGACAGTCTGGAATACTTCCCCGCTTCCGGCTACGACATCGAGTGGATGACCTTTGACCTCCATGAGAACGAGCCGGAGTGGAACATCCGCACCGAACACGAGGGCATGTTCACCGAAATGGGCATCAAGATCAAGGCCCTGATCGCCCGCAAGGACCCGGACCCTGCCAGCGTGACCTGGATCGAGCCGAAGATCCTCAAGCGTCAGGCCCGCGAAGCGGCCGAGGCTGCTGCCAAGGCTGCACAGGAAGGCGAAGGCAATGAATGACCCCTGCGAGATCTGCCTGAACAATGTGCAGGACGAGTACGGCAGCTGGTACTGTGCTCAGGGCAGCTGTCTGGACGAGGACGAGATGGCCCGCTATCTTTCCTGCAGCACGGCTGCCTGCCCGTTCTTTGAGCCGGGCGATGAATACAAGATCGTACAAAAACAGAACTGACCTGCACAGCAGCATGATTCTCACAGGAGGTGTTTTATGCTCAACTTTCTCACGACCACCACAGTATGCGGCTTTTCGCTGTATCATGTGCTGGCCTTCTTCCTCATTTATTCCTGCACCGGCTGGTGTCTGGAGGTCATCTTTGCCGCCGCCACCACCGGTCAGCTGGTGAACCGCGGCTTTCTCAACGGCCCGGTGTGCCCCATTTACGGCTTCGGCATGGTCATCGTGCTGTTCACCCTGACCCCTTTGCAGGACAGCGTCCTGCTGCTGTACATCGGCGGTGTCATCCTGCCCAGTGCGCTGGAACTGGTAGGCGGCTGGGCACTGTATAAGCTCTATCACACCCGCTGGTGGGACTACAGCGACTTTCCCTTCAACATCGGCGGCTACATCTGTCTGGAATTCAGCCTGCTGTGGGGCGTGGGCACGCTGGTGGTCATGCGCATCGTCCACCCGGTCGTCGCCGGTCTTGTGGATATGGTCCCGCCCTTTGTGGGCTTTGTCGTTATGTGTGTGCTCTATGCAGTCTACGCGGCAGACGTAGTCGTTACGGCCTTTGCCGCCTCCGGTCTGGCCAAGACGCTGGATGCCATGGAGCAGCTGGCTGACAGTATCCATGCCGTCAGCGATGCCATGACCCAGCTGCTGGGCACCACCACCCTGAACGCCGACCAGAAGCTGGACGAGCAGCGCCTGCAGCTCAAGCTTGCTGCCGCCGAGGCCCGCGAAGCCGCACCGGAAAAGCGCGCCCTTCGTGAAACGCTGGCCGCCGTCCGTGCCAAGGCCGAAGAGGCCCGCGAGGCCGCAAAGCGTGCTTCCGAGATCGCCAAGCTCAACACGGCCGAAGCCGCCAAGGCTGCACAGCTGGCCGCCAAGGGCACGATGGAGCGCGCTGCCGAGCTGCTGCGTCTGGAACAGCTGGCCGAGGAGCTGCAGGCCCGCAGCGATGAAATGCAGGCCCAGCTGCTGCGCACCCCCCGCATCGTTGGCCCGCGCCGCATGCTGCGCGCCTTCCCCGGCCTGAAGCATGGCGTAAAAAAGACCACCCTCAAGGCCCTGCGCCTTGGTCTTGCCCGCCGGGAAAGCCCCGAAGAAGAACCGAAGAAAAACGGCTCCGACACCCGCAAGGATGCCTGAGACCGCTGCCCAAAAGACCGCTGCACAGGAATGCAGCGGTCTTTTTATGCCCCGCCTTCCGGACCCGTCCGGCGTTCCGTTCTTTTTTGCCGCAATGTCGCAATGTTTTAAATATCTATTTTCAAAGGTTTAAAATCGTGCTATACTGTTTTATAAAATGCCATATTTTGTCGAAAACATCCAACAGCGAGGGATTTATCATGTCCGAAGAACTGAAGTTGAATGAAAATGTCGGCGCACCGCAACCCGATGCACTTGCACAGATCGCATCGGTAGACCCCAGCCCGGCCGTAGGCGGTATGCACCCCTTTACTCCGGCCATGCTCAGCCGTCTCAAGAAGCAGCGTCAGCTGCTGAGCGAGCTGGAGCACGCCCTGAAAAATCACGAGTTCTGCTTCTTTCTGCAGCCCAAGTGCAACAGCATGACCCGCGCCATCGTGGGCATGGAAGCACTGGTGCGCTGGAACCACCCCACCCGCGGCTGCGTGCCCCCGTCTGAGTTCATGCCCCTGCTGGAAAGCACCGGCCTTGTGACCCAGCTGGATCAGTACATCTGGGAGTCTGTCTGCAAGACCCTGCACAAGTGGCAGGAGAGCGGCAGCAATCTTGTGCCTGTATCTGTAAACGTTTCTGTGGTGGATATCGTCAATCTGGACGTGCCGCAGATCTTCTCCAACCTTGTGGAAAAGTATCAGCTGGAGCCCAAGCTCCTGCTGGCCGAGATCACCGAGACTATGCTGGCCGAAAACGCTTCTCTGGTGGAAAACACCATCCAGGGCCTGCACCGCAAAGGTTTCTCTGTGATGATGGACGACTTTGGCAGCGGCTATTCTTCGCTGAATATGCTCAAGGACACCAACGTGGATGCCATCAAGCTGGACATGAAGCTCATCGACATGAACCAGCAAAACCGCAGCAAGGGCGTGCAGATCGTGGAATCGGTGGTGGATATGGCCCACCGCCTGAATCTGCCCATCATCGCCGAGGGCGTGGAAACGCCGGAGCAGGTCTCCATGCTGCAGGCCGCCGACTGCCTGTATACGCAGGGCTATTATTTCTACAAGCCCATGCCGGTGGAGAATGCCGAGGCCCTGCTGGCCCAGCCCAACAGCGAGGATTACTGGGATATGCGCCGCGACCTGATGCGCCGCGACCTGATGCGCCATGACCGCCGGGTCCCCGTCTCCGACAGTGAGCAGACCGCACTGGCACTGCAGGCCTACCAGATCTTTGCGGATAATGTGCTGGAGCTTTCCCTGCTGAATCTTTCCACCGGCGAATACCGGGTCATCAAGCGGGATCCGCGCCTGCCCGGTGCGGGTTCGGACACTGAGGAGGACTTTGCCGCTTACTGTGAGCGCATGGTGACGAACAAGGTGATCCACCCGGACGACGCGGAGATGTTCACCGACCAGACCGATCTGGAGACCCTGCGCTCCGCTGTTTTCAGCACCCAGCAGCCGGAGGCCTACCGCTTCCGCAAAAACGTGTCCGGCCAGTTCGTGTGGATCACCATGGAGTTTCTGCCCTGCCGCAACTGCTGCGCCCAGAACCCATGGGCCACCGTGGTGGTGCGTGAGGATGCACAGGCCGACCATCTCAGCGAGGAGCTGGACTTCTCCTACAGCCACGACACCCTGACTGGCCTGCTGAACCGCAGCCTCTTCGAGACCGATCTGCGGACGCTGCAGTCCAGCGAATACGACTCCATGGTGTGCACCTACATCGATGTGGTGGGCCTGCACGAGATCAACAACCATCTGGGCCACCGCAGCGGCGATGCCATGCTCTGCTTCATTGCCAATGCGGCCCGCAAGTTCTTTGTTTCCAGCCGCATCTACCGCATCGGAGGTGACGAATTCGTGATCTTCACCCCGAACCAGCCGCCCTACAGCGTGTGGGTGGCTGTGGACAAGATGCGTGCTTTCCTGCGCGCGAAGGAATATGAGATCTCGGTGGGCATCCAGAGCACCAACAACCTGCACCGGCTGGACGATGCCATGAATCAGGCCGAAGCTGCCATGCGGCAGGACAAGCAGGCCTATTATGCCCGCAACGGCCAGGAGCGCCAGCTGCGCGGCCTGAACGAGAAGCTGGAGCGGACCCTGACCGAAAAGCGGGATGCCGAGCATTTCCTGCGGGTCCTTGCCCCCAAGTACAAGAGCGTGTTCGTTGTGGATCTGAAGACCGACCGTATGCGCGGCGTGATCGTCCCGGACTATTTCCAGAAAATTCTGGACACCTCCGGCGGCTCTTTCCTCGCCGTTCTGCAGCAGTACCGTGATACGCAGGTGCAGCCCGCCTACCGCGAGAGTCTGGCGGGCCTGCTGGACTACAACTATATCCGCAGCAAGGTCCTGACCGGCGACATCGTGGAGCACACCTATAAAAAGACCGACGACACCACCTTCCGCGTCAAGGTGACACCCTACTCCAGGAGTGGCTCTCATATCGATGAAACGCTCTGGATCTTCTCGGATGAAGGGGCATCCCTTACCCCTTCCCAGACAAAATAAGTGATTAAACGTTAAAAAAATCGGAAACGACTGCGGTCGTTTCCGATTTTTGTTTTTACAGAAAAGTTGTGCCGGGTGCCCAGAGCCAAGCGGAGGGCATTTTAAATGGTCAGGCCCACAGATTTTCCGGGTACTGGCCCTCTGCCGTTTTGCGGGCGATGGCTTCCACCACCAGCGGCTTGTCCTCACGGTAGGTAACGCCGTACCATTTATCCGTGCTGCGCAGCACCTGAATTTTTGCCTTGCCCTCTTCGATCAGCTCCGTGACCACCAGCGGCAGGAAATACTCACACTTGAGCGGGTTTTTAGGCAGATTTTCGGTCAGCCAGCCCGCAAAGCGCTGCTCGGCTTCGTCCAGAAAGCTTTTGCCAAAGCCCCACAGGTTCATGCTCACCGGGGTATCGCCGGGCAGATCGGTCCAGCTTGCGCCGCCGTCCTCGGTGAAGTGTACGCCGTTTTCGTACGTTTCAATGCGGGTGCGTTCGGTCACACTGTGCAGGGTGCCGTCGGGGTCGGTTACGCACACGCCGCGGGCCACGCTGCCGTTCTCGGAGACAGTGTTCCGGAGCAGATAGCTTACCATGCAGTAGTCGTAATAGCTGCCGTCCTCGTGGGTGGACAGGTAATCATACATCACCCGGAAGGCCTCCGGGCCGTAATAATCATCGGCATTGATGACCGCAAACGGGCCGTCGATGAGGTCCTTTGCCGCCAGAACGGCGTGGCAGGTGCCCCAGGGCTTGACACGGCCCTCCGGAACGGCAAAGCCTGCGGGCAGCTCATCCAGCTGCTGGAAGGCGTATTTCACGTTCATGGCCTTGGATACACGCTCGCCGATGGCTGCCTTGAAAGCATCCTCGATCTCATGCTTGATAACAAAGATCACCGTCTCAAAGCCTGCGCGGCGGGCATCGTAAAGGGAATAATCCACGATCACCTGACCGTTCGGCCCCACCGGGTCGATCTGCTTCATGCCGCCGTAACGGCTGCCCATGCCAGCCGCCATGACCACCAGTACCGGTTTGTTCATATAAGGTTCCTCCCGTATCTGAGCCGCAGCCGCGGCAGAATATTTATTGTCTCATTATACTCCATTTTGGACAGAAAAACAATTTGAAATGGCTCCGCCTCAGGGAAATCAATTTTTGCAGCTTGAT
Source organism: uncultured Faecalibacterium sp. (assembly GCF_900066275.1). Classification (NCBI taxonomy): domain Bacteria; kingdom Bacillati; phylum Bacillota; class Clostridia; order Eubacteriales; family Oscillospiraceae; genus Faecalibacterium; species uncultured Faecalibacterium sp. The sequence continues at coordinate 40,873 of NZ_FMFG01000012.1, forward strand.
CCGGATTAAAAGCGCCGTGCCAGCTCTCGGGTGACTGACCCTCTCAGTCATCTCGCTTTGCTCAATGCCAGCTCCCCCTTTCGGGGGAGCTGGCAAAACCGTCAGGTTTTGCCTGAGAGGGTTCCGCCAATCGCGGCTATCCGTTTGGGCCTCTGTGTGAAAATGAGTTTGTCGCGGCCCGCAGGCCGCGACAAACTCAAAAATATAAAATTCATTCCGCTGATAATGGCAGAGCGACGCGGAGCCATTTTTCAATCGCCCCTTCGTTCTGCAAGCTAAAATTTCCAAAATATGCAATTTATTCTTGCAAAAGTATTGTTTTTGCCATGTAAATATTGTATAATGGCGGCGTCAATGCAGGTTTTACCTGTCAAAAAGTGTCCTTTAGTGAAAGCAAAGCTTTCCAACACGATCAAGAAAGAGGTATTTTATCATGAATGAAGCCGTTACCAAGCGCTTTCTGCTGTATTTCCGCCTGATGCTGCTGGTGTGGATCCTGATCGCCAATGCCATCATCCATGTGACCGGCCTGGAGTACAGCTGGCTGATCTTTCTGAGCAATATCATGATGTTCACGCTGGAAGGCGATGTGAAGGATCGCTTCGTCACCGTTGAGCTGGGTGGTCTTGTGGGTCTGATCCTCACTGTGATCGCTCTGCTTTCCATCACGGCCCTGACCCCGGTGCTGGGCGGCTTCTTCGGCTTCCTCATCCCGCTGGCCGTGGTGCTGTTCATCCTCATCATCCTGCACCCCTACGCACCCAAGGTGCTGAACAACGTGGGCTTTGCCTACCTGACTGTGGCCTGCATCGACACCACCGCTCTGGCCACCCACCTGCCCCAGTTCTTCATCACCTTCATCGTGGGTTCGATCCTCTTCAACGGCGTGTGCGTGCTGCTGATGAAGCCCGCCAAGGCTCTAGCCGTCAAGAGCGTCCAGAAGGAAAACGTGTAACTCTCTTTACGGAGTATATAACATAAGCGAAGGCCCCGTTCCGATCGGAACAGGGCCTTCCCGTTTATGTGTTGTTATTTGCCGAAAATTGCACACTGTCGATTTTTGTGCTATACTGGTCGCGCTGCCCTTCCCATTCTGGCATCAGAAGGGGGTGAGGACCGATGAACTCAATTTTAGGCAACTTTCTCGTGGCTGTCGCAGCGCAGGTAACGGCAAACTATCTGTGCAAGTGGCTTGATAGTCACCGCAAGGGCAAGTAAGCACAAGAACCCCCTTGGAGCGGCAACTCCGAGGGGGTTCACTTTTGTGTGAGACCGATGTAATACTCAATCTCTATCAACTTTCTCTACCCTTATTATATGCATCCTTGCAAAAAAGTCAAGGCGGCGGTATTTTTTTCAGTTTGCGGCATCCATACGGATCCTTACATTCGTTGTTGCCATGCAAAAAAAGCGCCGCTCTCCCCTGCCGGGAAAGCGGCGCTTTGTGTTTTGCAGTGTCTGCTTACAGGCTGCGGTTGCGGATCTCGGCAGTCACCTTTGCGATGAACGCATCCAGCTCCATCGTGGTGGTCTCGCCCTTGCGGTCACGCACCGAGATGTTGCCTGCCTCGGCTTCCTTGGCACCCAGAACCAGCATATAGGGCACACGGTCCACCTGCTGTGCCTCGCGGATCTTGTAGCCGATCTTCTGGTTGTCGTCGTCCAGCACAACACGGACACCGGCTTCCACCAGCTTTTCGGTCACGCCCTCGGCGTAGTCCAGCGTCTTTTCGGAGACGGGCAGCACCTTGACCTGCGTGGGAGCCAGCCAGGTGGGGAACTTGCCCTTGGTCTCTTCGATCAGGTAAGCCATGAAGCGGTCCAGAGAGCCCAGGATGGCGCGGTGCAGCACCACGGGGGTCTTTTCGGTGCCGTCCTTGTCCACGTAGGTCAGGTGGAACTTTGCGGGCAGGCAGAAGTCCAGCTGGCAGGTGGACAGGGTGTACTCGGCACCCACGGCGGGCTTGACGTTCACGTCCAGCTTGGGACCGTAGAAGGCAGCCTCGCCGATCTCCTCGGTGAAGTGGATGCCCAGCTCGGTCAGCACTTCGCGCAGGGCCTGCTCTGCATGGTTCCACATGGCATCATCGTCGTGGTACTTCTTCTTATCGGCAGGATCACGCAGGCTCAGCACGCAGCGGTAATCGGTAATGTTGAAGTCCTTGTACACCTCAAAGATCAGGTCGCACACGTTTGCGACCTCGCTCTTGATCTGCTCCGGGGTGCAGAACAGGTGAGCATCGTTCTGGCAGAAGTGACGGCCGCGCTCGATGCCCTTCAGGGTGCCGGAGGACTCGTAACGGAAATCGTGGGCGATCTCACCGATGCGCATGGGCAGGTCACGGTAAGAATGGGGACGATTTGCGTAGATCATCATGTGGTGGGGGCAGTTCATCGGGCGCAGAACATAGCTCTCGCCCTCCATCTCCATGGCGGGGAACATGTTCTCACGGTAGTGATCCCAGTGACCGGAGGTCTTATACAGGTTCACAGTGCCGATGCAGGGAGTCATAACGTGCAGGTAGCCGCGTGCACGCTCCTTCTCCTTGATATAGTTCTCCAGCTCCTGCCAGACGGTGTAGCCTGCGGGCAGGAACATGGGCAGGCCGCGGCCAACCAGATCGTCGGTCATGAACAGGCCCATTTCCTTGCCGATCTTGCGGTGATCGCGCTCACGGGCCTCCTGCTGCTCCTTCTCCCAAGCATCCAGCTCTTCCTGATTGCGGAAGGCCACGCCATTGATGCGGGTGAGCATCTTGTTTTCCTTGTCGTTCTTCCAGTATGCGCCGGACTGCTGGGTGATCTTGAAGGCCTTCAGCGCCTTGGTGTAGGTCAGGTGGGGTCCGATGCACATATCCACGTACTCGCCCTGCTGGAAGAAGCTGAACTCGGTCTCATCGGCCAAATCAGCCATGTGCTCGATCTTGTAGTTCTCCTTGCGCTCTTCCATCAGCTTCACGGCTTCGGCGCGGGGCAGGATGAAGGGCTTGATGGGCAAATTCTCCTTGACGATCTTGCGCATCTCTTTTTCGATGTTTGCCAGATCCTCGTCGCTGAGCTTCTGGTCGCCCAGATCGACATCGTAGTAGAAGCCGTTCTCGGTAGCGGGGCCGAAGGCGAAATCAGCCTGCGGATACAGGCGCTTGATGGCCTGCGCCATGATGTGGGCTGCGGTGTGGCGGATAACGTGCAGTTCCTGATCCTGCGGGCACTCGTCCACATGGCCGTCCTTATAGATGATCTTCATAATGTTTGCTCCTTTGACAGATAAAGTAAAACAAAAAAGCGCTTCATCCCGCACACTTACTCACGGGATGAAGCGCCTGAAAAAATCAGAAACGTTCCACGGTTCCACCCGAATTGCGTGCTTTTCTGCGCGCCACTCGCTGTGCTGTAACGGGCGCACCCGGCAGAGGTTCTCCTCTGCGCTCTGCGGTGGTAGAGCTCCGGCACATGGCAGGCTGCTTGCAGCACCCTTGCGGGGCAGCCCTCTCTGGGTCATGGAGAAACGGGAACTCAGTTTGTCCGCATCATCGCTTTTACAGGATGAAACTACGCTGATTGTAGCACGTCCCGCCGAAAAAATCAAGAGACGCAGCCATGAAATTTTTTCTTCATTTTTCTTCCTTCGGCTGCAGGAATTCCGAAAAAAGCTTGCTGGTGCGGAATCCCTGACTGGAATACAGGCTGTGATAGCCGGAGAACATATAGCTCAGGCCGCAGGCCAGAGCCATCAGCTCAAACCCGGCCCCGCTGAACAGCTCAGCCGCCAGTACAATGGAAGCCACCAGCGTATTGGTCGCCCCGCAGAACACGCACACCAGACCCACTGCAGCAGAAAAGCCCGCCGGGAGCCCCAGCAGCGGCCCCACCACGCAGCCAAACGTTGCCCCGATGTAAAAGCTCGGCACCACTTCGCCGCCCTTGAAGCCCACGCTCAGGGTCAGCACCGTAAGCACCATTTTGCACACAAAGTCCCACGGCAGAGCCTGCTCCAGCTCAACGGCATCCATAATGACATCCATGCCGGCACCGTTATAGCGGCCCACCCCCATCAGGTAGGACAGCGCCACCACAGCCGCACCGCCTGCAGCAGCCCGCACCCACGGATTCGGCAGCAGTTTGGGGATCTCATGCTCAAAAAAGTGCAGCATCTGGCAGAAAATCACCGCCACCACCGCGCAGCACATGGCCAGCACGGCGGTGCGCACCACCGTCCGGGCATCCAGCGGCGGCGCTTCCATCACAAAACGTGTGGGCGCAACGCCGGCCTTCAGCGAGATGCTGTATGCAATGAGCGCCGCCAGAAAGCCCGGCACGAAGGCCACGGTCAGCATCAGACCCACATCCACCACCATCATCGCAAACAGGGTCGCGGTCAGCGGTGTACCGAACAGCGCCGAAAAAAATGCCGCCATGCCGCACACGGTAGCCGTGCGGCAGTCATGATTGTTGAAGTGCAGCACCCGGCCGATATTCCAGCCGATGCTGCCGCCCATCTGCAGCGCTGCGCCCTCGCGGCCGGCCGAGCCGCCGCACAGATGGGTGAGCACAGTGCCCAGAAAGATGGCCGGGACCAGCCACGGCGTCACCGAGCTGCCGTCCTGCACGGCCCGCAGCACATCGTTGGTGCCCTTGCCGACACAGCCCGTCACCTTATACAGAGCCGTGATGGCGATGCCCGCCGCAGGCAGGAGCCATAGCAGCCAGACCTGCTCCGTGCGCTGCTCGGTCACCCATTCCACTGCCAGATGGAACAGCGTTCCGATGCCGCCGCACAGCACGCCGGTGCACACAGCCAGAAGCGTCCACCGGAACAGCGCCAGCAGCGAGACCCGGATCGCTTCCTTATAATGCAGGAACCATTCCTTTATTTTCCACATGTTTCTTCCCCGCACCTCTCTTATTTTCGATCTGATTTTGTCTATATGCGCCAAAACATAACATGTTTTTCTATCAATGTCAACCAAAGAACGGCAAAGGATATTATACAACTTTTACATACCCGGTAAAACAAATGCCAAAAGCCCCGCTTCTTTGTGCGCAGAAGCGGGGCTTTTGAGTCGGATCAGAAAAAAGGAAAAAGGAGAACAACGGGCATTTGTCGGGGCGAGGCCCCTCCATCTGCTTTCGCAGACCATTTGGCCGCTCGAAAGCTCCACTGAAGCTTTCGTTGCTGACGCAAACGCAAATATCACACTGCTGCACAGGGCCGGTGTCGTGCCGGTGCGCCTGCACCGCAGCGGGACAGCTGTTAGAATTTTGGAGCTTTACTCCACATCCTGCAGGGCGGCAAAGTCCTCTTCGCCGGTGCGGATCTTGACCACGCGGGTCACGTTGTACACAAAGATCTTGCCGTCGCCGATGTGTCCGGTGTACAGTGCCTTCTTGGCGGCCTCCACCACAGCATCCACGCTGATCTTGGAGACGATCACCTCCACCTTGATCTTGGGCAGCAGGGTGGTATCCACAGGCACGCCGCGGTACTTTTCGGAAGTGCCCTTCTGGATGCCGCAGCCCATTACCTGCGTGACGGTCATGCCGGTAACGCCCAGATCGTTGAGGGCAGTCTTGAGCTGATCGAACTTGGAAAGCTTTGCAATGATGGACACCTTGTGCATGCCGGTGTCGTACACGCCATCGTGGATCACGGGCGAAGGCTCGCGCACCACAGGAACGGCAGCGCTGATCTGCTTGTCGGTGGCCTTGGTCACATCGTCCTCGCCGAGGTCGGTGTTCTCGTTGGGCACCATGGCAGCAGAGTTTGCATCGGAGATGGAGAAACCAGCGTAAGCGGATGCCAGACCATGCTCGTGGATATCCAGACCGTCGATCTCCACCTCTGCGGGAACGCGCAGGCCGATGAACTTATCGATGAGCTTGAAGATGACGAACATCACCACCACAACATAGATGTCAACGGTAACGAGGCCCAGCAGCTGGGTGCCCAGCTGTGCCAGACCGCCGCCGTAGAAGAGACCTGCGTGCTCGGTGTTGGCACCGGTGGAGAACAGGCCCACCGCAATGGTGCCCCACACGCCGTTTGCAAAGTGGACGGAAACTGCACCAACAGGGTCATCCACCTTGGCGATGTTATCGAAAAACTCAACGCTCAGAACAACGAGCAAGCCGGCCACAAAGCCGATGAAGAATGCGCCGAAGGGAGAAACGGTATCGCAGCCTGCAGTGATCGCCACCAGACCGGCCAGAGAACCGTTCAGGGTCATGGAGACATCGGGCTTTCCGTAGCGCAGCCAGGTGAAGATCATGGTCACACAGGTGGCAACGGCTGCAGCAAGGTTGGTATTGAAGCAGACCAGACCGGTCATGGTCATGGCCTCGTCGGTGGCAAGGCTCAGAGAAGAACCGCCGTTGAAGCCGAACCAGCAGAACCACAGGATGAACACGCCCAGAGCACCGGCGGTCAGGTTGTGGCCGGGAATGGCGTGAGGCTTGCCGTTCTTGTCGTACTTGCCGATGCGGGGACCCAGCATCCATGCGCCCAGCAGAGCGATGACGCCGCCCACGTTGTGGACTGCTGCGGAGCCTGCAAAGTCATGGAAGCCCATGCTCTGCAGCCAGCCGCCGCCCCACATCCAGTGGCCGCAGATGGGGTAGACCACCAGCGAGATCGCAGCAGAATAAACGCAGTAAGCCTTGAAGTTGGTGCGCTCGGCCATGGAGCCGGAAACGATGGTGGCAGCCGTTGCGCAGAACACGGTCTGGAACACGATGTAGACCCACAGCGGGATATCCAGACCCAGATGGCTGTAATCGCCCTGAATGAACGGGTCGAAGCCGCCGATCAGTGCGCCGGTGCCGCCGAACATCAGGCCAAAGCCGATGATCCAGTAGCACGGGGTGCCGATGCAGAAGTCCATCATATTCTTCATCAGAATATTACCGGTGTTCTTGGCACGGGTGAAACCGGCTTCGCACAAGGCGAAGCCCGCCTGCATGAAGTAGACAAGGAACGCTGCAACCAGCGTCCAACAGGTGTTGATGGAGCTGAACATAACTTTTCATACCTCCCACGAATGTGATGCCGCAAGGCCACCAGAACCTTTTGGCGTGTGCGGTGTTCCCCGTGCCGATCGCACGCAGGAACGCTTCATTTGCACTCAGGAGACCCTCTATCTTCCCCCGAGCGGCAATATCCCCGAAAACACAAAAGGCGCTGGCGGAATCAATTCCGTCAGCGCCTTTGCTTTCGATGGCAAGAGTATAGTCCCTTTGTGCAAAAGTGTCAAGGGCTCATGTCAAGGTTTTACGTTTTTCACAACGCAAAGAAAGTTATCACGGCAAAAGTTTGGCAAAACTCTGTTTTCAGCTGCGCACTAGTCATTCTTTTCCGTTTCTGTGTCGTTTTCTGCTTTTTTGCGGCCGGAGCGGTGTCCGCCCTGCATTTCCCAGTGCAGCATCAGGCTCATCATGGCGCGCAGCGCAAAGGTGGCAGCCAGCGGCACCACCGACTCCAGATTCTGCAAAAGGAAGGTCTTTGCGATCTCCGCCGACATCAGGAATTCCAGCGCCGTGGTCAGGCCGCTGCTCATCTCGTGGTGGAAATCATGGTGGTCATGGAAGAAGGTCGCCCGCACATAGTGGTAGGTGGCCTTGATAAGACTGGTGACGATGATAAACAGACCGATCACTTCGGCAAGGCCCGCGATCATGGGCACTGCGGTCTCCAGAAAGCCTTCCAGTCCATGGGTAATGCCTGCGTTCAGATGATAAAGCCAGCCCATAGCAGCATCCTCTTACAGCAGCGTCTTGACGTATGCTGCCAGCTCCTCGTCCTTGCAGGAAGCAAAGAACAGCTCGCTGAACTTTGCACCGGCCACAGCGCCCTTCAGCAGGTCCTGATCGATGCTCTTCAGGCACTCGATCAGCGGCTTGAAGGTAGCGGCACGCACACCGTCCAGAATTTTCTTGTTGCGCTGCTCAGGCTCCACGCGCTCCTTGGGGTAGCCCTGACCGTGGCCGAAGCCGAACAGTTTCTCGAAGCAGTACTCAAGGTTCAGCTCACCGCCCCAGCCGAAGCCCTTGGCAAACGGCATGGCAACGGCGTTGCCGTCGTTCACGTGGGCAAAGGTGTAGGCATCCACAGGGTCCTCCACATGTCCGCAGATCACGCCGGGGAAGCTGTTCAGGGCCAGCATGGCACCCTCGCCGGTGCCGCAGCCGGTGATGACGTAATCGGCTGCGCCGCTGTTCAGCAGGATGGCAGCCAGAATGCCGCACTGCACATAGGTCAGCTGGGCAGCATCGTCGGCAGCGTACATGCCGTAGTTGACCACCTCGTGGCCCATGGGCTCCACCACCTTTTTCAGGGCAGCTTCAATGATGCCATTCTTGGCGGCCTGACTGTTCTCGTTGATGAGTGCAATCTTCATAGTAGTTTCTTCTCCTTTTATGATCTTCTCCTGCAGATGCAGGTGTTATACAAAGTCCTCGCGCATGGGGGTAAAGAAGTCCAGCATCACGCCGCCTTCCAGACACACACAGCCGTGCATCACGCCGTCCTGCTTGAGCAGGGTGTCGCCGGGGCCCACCTCGCGGGTCTCGTCGCCGATGGTAAAGCGGTAGCGGCCGGAGACGATGTAGGTGACCTGCGTGTGCGGGTGGCAGTGCATGGCACCCACACCGCCGGTCTCAAAGGTATTTTCCACGCACATGGCATCCTTGCTGTAGGCCAGAATGCGGCGCTTTACGCCCTTGCCGCACACCTCCGGCTCGATTTCGGCATGGGGCACCCATACTACGTCTTTATGCTGTTTTTCCATTATAACACAACATCCTTTCCCATACAAACACAAAAAGCGGCAGCCAGCAGGCAAAGCCTGCCCGGCTGCCGCCGTGCTCAGTCCTTTGGGATATCCTCAGCCATTACTGGGGCTGCTTGCCGATGTAAGCCAGAATGCCGCCATCGACGTACAGGATCAGGCCATTGACAAAGTCAGAAGCCTCGGATGCCAGGAAGACAGCAGGTCCGCCCAGATCCTCTGCCTCGCCCCAGCGGCCTGCGGGGGTCTTGGCAACGATGAACTGGTCGAAGGGATGACGGCTGCCGTCGGGCTGGATCTCGCGCAGAGGTGCGGTCTGCGGGGTAGCGATGTAGCCGGGTCCAATGCCGTTGCACTGGATGTTGTATGCGCCGTACTCAGAAGCGATGTTCTTGGTGAGCATCTTCAGGCCGCCCTTGGCTGCAGCGTAGGCGGAGACGGTCTCACGGCCCAGCTCGCTCATCATGGAGCAGATGTTGATGATCTTGCCGCCGCCCTGTGCGATCATGTCGGGGATGATGGCCTTTGCCACGATGAAGGGAGCATTCAGGTCAACATCGATGACCTGACGGAACTGAGCAGCGCTCATTTCGGTCATGGGGATGCGCTTGATGATACCGGCGTTGTTGACCAGAATGTTGATGTGGCCAACTTCCTCGGTGATCTTTGCCACCATGGCGTTGACGGCATCCTCATCGGTCACGTCGCAGACGTAGCCGTGAGCCTTGATGCCTGCTTCTGTGTAAGCAGCGATGCCCTTATCCACCAGCTCCTGCTTGATGTCGTTGAACACGATGGTAGCGCCATTGGCTGCCATTGCCTTTGCAATCGCCATGCCGATGCCATAAGATGCGCCGGTGATCAGCGCGACCTTGCCGGTCAGATCAAAAGATTTGGGAGTGCACTGTGCCATAATAGAGTCCTCCAATCAAATTGTTCCTTTGCGGGGAAACCCCGTTCTTGCCTTGCAGGATGCCCAAAGCTGAACTCTCGGTTTTAGCATCCTTCTTGTATACAGGGTAACATTCTTTTTGGGCTCTGTCAAGGCATTTTCTTCTGCATTTTTGCTGTATTTTTAATTTTCCGGGAAATTTTTTCGTGAAAAGTCGTGCAAAGCTGCAAAAAACCGGTTTTTTCTTGTATACACGGTTTCAGCCATTAGCGGTGCGCACAATTTCGGCAGAAAAATTTGGGCTTGTTGACAAGAGCCATCTTAAGCCATCCAGAATATCATCCCAGCTTCTTTTTCTGCTGCCGTGCCACAATGGGCATCAGCAGGGAGGCAGGCAGCAGCTTCTGCGCCGTGGTGCATGCCCGCATAAAGGCTGAGGGCACGATGATGGTCCTGCGGTGCATCATGCCGTGCATGGCTTCCTGTACGCAGAACTCCGGCGTAATGCCCTTGAGGGCAAACACCACCCCCGCCCGGTCGTTGAACTCGGTATCCACCGGCCCCGGGCAGAGCGCACACACGTAGACCGGGCTGTGCAGCTCCTGCAGCTCCCGGGCAACGCCCCGGGTCAGGCTGACCACATAGGCCTTGCTGGCATAGTAGCCCGCCATATAAGGCCCGCCGGGCAGCAGCCCCGCCGAGGACGCCACGTTCAGGATGGTGCCGCCGCCTGCCGCGTGCATCCTGCGCACCGCAAAGCGGAACAGCCGCGCCATGGCTTCCACATTCACCCGGATCATTTCCTCTTCCCGGGCGTCGTCGGTCTCCAGATAGCTGCCGCACACGCCAAAGCCCGCGTTGTTGATAAAGATATCAATGGTCTCCCCCTCCAGCTCCTTGAAAAGGCGCTGGCAGTCCTCTTCCTTTGCAAGATCGGCAGGCAGGATGCGGCAGGGCGTGCCCAGTTTTGCGGCCAGCGCTTCCAGCCGGTCGGTGCGGCGGGCGGTCAGGATGAGCCGGCAGCCCAGCTTTGCATAGCGGCGTGCAAACTCCTGCCCGATGCCGGAGCTTGCGCCAGTGATCCAGATGGTCTTTTGCATGGTGATTTTCCTTTTTCCTCTCGCCCCCAGAGCGGGGGCTTTTTGTACTTATTGCCCCTATTTTAACACAGTTTGACCGCATTTTCTATGCAATTTTCGTAAACTATAAAAAGAGTGTCCGGAACACCTGCGGCATCCCGGACACTCTCATAGATTTTATTTCAACAGGTTGTCGTTGTCGAAGTAATCGATCCGCATGGACTTGCGCACCTCGGCCAGCGTGGCGGCGGCAGTCTTTTCGGCATAAGCGCTGCCCTCCTTCAGGATCTCCACCACCTCGGGCAGGCGCTGTTCCCACTCCTTGCGGCGGGTGCGGATGGGCTCCAGTTCGGCCTGCATGACGCTGTTCAGGAACTTTTTCACCTTCACATCGCCCAGACCGCCGCGCTGGTAGTGCGCCTTCACCTCGTCGAGGTTCTGGTATTCCGGCCAGAACTCGGCAAAGTGCTCCGGGCGGCAGAAGGCGTCCAGATAGATGAACACCGGGTTGCCCTCCACCTTGCCGGGGTCCTGCACCCGCAGGTGATTGGGGTCGGTGTACATGGACATGACCTTCTTTTTGATGTCCTCCGGTTCCTCGGACAGGTAGATGCAGTTGCCGAGGCTCTTGCTCATCTTGGCCTTGCCGTCGGTGCCGGGCAGGCGCAGGCAGGCGGCGTTCTGGGGCAGCACGATCTCCGGCTCAGTCAGGGTATCGCCGTAAACAGCGTTGAATTTGCGCACGATCTCGCAGCACTGCTCGATCATGGGCTTCTGGTCCTCACCGGCAGGCACGGTGGTGGCGTGGAAGGCGGTGATGTCCGCAGCCTGACTGATGGGGTAGCAGAAGAAGCCCACCGGGATGCTGGTCTCAAAGTTGCGCATATGGATCTCGCTCTTGACGGTGGGGTTGCGCTGCAGGCGGCTCACGGTGACGAGGTTCATATAGTAGAAGCTCAGCTCAGTCAATTCCGGCACCATGGACTGGATGAAAATATGGGTCTTGGCGGGGTCGATGCCGCAGGCCAGATAATCCAGCGCCACCTGCAGGATGTTCTGGCGCACCTTTTCCGGGTTGTCGGCGTTATCGGTCAGGGCCTGTGCATCGGCGATCATAACGTAAATCTCATCGTACTCGCCGGAGTTCTGCAGGCGCACCCGCTCCTTCAGGGAACCGACATAGTGGCCCACATGCAGGCGGCCGGTGGGGCGGTCGCCGGTCAGAATGATCTTTTTCATGATGTTCTCCTTTTTCAAAGGGCAAACTCCCCCAGTCACGGCTTACGCCGTTCCAGCCCCCTCTGAGATGGGGCCTTTGGCGGTGCGGCAAAGTTTCCGGTTTTGCCAAAGCCTCCCTCAATGAGAAAGACTTCCCCCGGCCGGGGGAAGATGTCACGCAAGTGACAAAAAGGGGAGCAGTGGCATTGCCGCAGGCAATGACGGAAGGCGTTTCCTCTTGTTTCGCTTATTATTTTAAGTATATCCCGCCTCGCATTTTCTGTCAACAAAAGCGGCCGGAGAAAAAGAAAAAAGCGATGGAAAACTTCCATCGCTTTGCTGGCGCCTCTTGCCTGACTCGAACAGGCGACACCCTGATTAACAGTCAGGTGCTCTAACCGACTGAGCTAAAGAGGCATCTATATAAAACGGCACATGACCGTTTTACTACTATAAAATGGTGACCCGTACCGGAATCGAACCGATGTTAAAGGCGTGAGAGGCCTCTGTCTTAACCGCTTGACCAACGGGCCATACGTCCATTTTGCATCGGGTGTTCGCTCCCGACTTGGCTATTTTAGCATAGCACGCCTGCTTTGTCAACACAAAAATTCAATTTTTTCAAAAAATCTTCCGCACCCGGGCTGCGCCGGTGTGGAACAGGCCCAGCGCCAGCCCCAGATATACGCTGATCACCGTATCGTTCTGGTCAAATTCCATCTGCTGGCGCTGCGGCAGGCCGGCCAGTGTACCCTTGTATACGCACCGCAGCTCTTCCAGCCGGGTGTAGTCGTTCGGGTGCATCAGGGTGCTGTGCTTGGGCAGCTCCATGGCACCGCTCTTTTCCAGCACCTCGCTGACGAACTGGGAGCAGAAATAGTGCCGGCGGCGCTTCCAACGGATATGCATCCCGCAGAGCGCAAGACCGATAACGTTGAACTGGTAAAGGCTGCCGTGGGCCATCATGTGCTCGGCACGGCGGCGGGCACGGGTGTAGGCTTCATCGCTCACATCCAGCGCATACAGTGCGCAGGGCACGTTCTCCCGCAGACGGAACACACCCCGGTTCAGGTATTCCCTGCTGGGCCCTGCCGGGAACATGGTATAGCCGTTTTTGCGGGTAGAGCTGTACAGGCAGCTCAGGTCTTCGTCAAAAGCCAGCGAAGCGTGGGTATAATTTGCACCGGTAACAGCGTAAACAAGGTTTGAAAGCAGGGTACCCGACCGGGTGAGCAGGATGTAGATGGTCTTCATGATCTTTTTCCTTTTTATATGTAGCACACAGAAAAAGCGGGGCTGTCCTTTTGTCAGATACAGTATACCACAGGCAAAGCTTCTTTGTCATAAAAATCGTCAAAATCTCGTAAATTTTGCACAAATCGGGCTGTGGATCCTGTTCCGTTCTTCCCTGCCGCGCCGTTTTGCGGGAAGGGCCGTTTTTGTGCTCGGTTTTTCATGCATCCCAGCTCGTCAAAATTTTATCAAAAAATTGTTTTTCTGCCTTTCCACCTTATTTTTTCAGGTTTCGCCCCCTGCTTTTGTTTCCTGAAATTGTTTCAGGCAGTTAAATTTCTTAATGAAATTTGTTTCTTTTCTGCAAATAGCACGATTCGTTTATTGATTTCGGGATACTTTTATGTATAATGGTATACAGGAGAATTTGCATTTACAAACTGCAAGCCTTCTGCGCAGCGCCCGGCCCGCCGGGAAATGCTGTGCCCTATACAGGACGTATGGATCAAACGAAAGTAGAGGTATAGCGAATATGGCAAAGTTGGATCTTACCAAGTATGGCATTACCGGCACGACTGAGATCGTGTACAACCCCTCCTACGAGCAGCTGTTCGAGGAAGAGACCAAGCCCGGTCTGGAAGGCTACGAAAAGGGCCAGGTCAGCGAGCTGGGTGCTGTGAACGTTATGACCGGCATCTACACCGGCCGTTCTCCCAAGGACAAGTTCATCGTTATGGACGAGAACTCCAAGGACACCGTGTGGTGGACTTCCGACGAGTACAAGAACGACAACCACCCCGCTTCTCAGGAAGCATGGGCTGCTGTGAAGGCTATTGCTCAGAAGGAGCTGTCCAACAAGCGCCTGTACGTGGTGGATGCATTCTGCGGTGCCAACAAGGATACCCGCATGGCCATCCGCTTTGTCATGGAAGTTGCATGGCAGGCACACTTCGTCACCAACATGTTCATCAAGCCCACCGCTGAGGAGCTGGAGAACTTTGAGCCCGATTTCGTTGTCTACAACGCATCTAAGGCCAAGGTTGAGAACTACAAGGAGCTGGGCCTGAACTCTGAGACTGCTGTTGTGTTCAACATCACCAGCAAGGAGCAGGTCATCGTGAACACCTGGTACGGCGGCGAGATGAAGAAGGGCATGTTCTCCATGATGAACTACTTCCTGCCGCTGAAGGGCATGGCTTCCATGCACTGCTCTGCCAACACCGACCTGAACGGCGAGAACACCGCCATCTTCTTCGGTCTGTCCGGCACCGGCAAGACCACCCTGTCCACCGATCCCAAGCGTCTGCTGATCGGCGATGACGAGCACGGCTGGGACGACAACGGCGTGTTCAACTTCGAGGGCGGCTGCTACGCAAAGGTCATCAACCTGGATAAGGACTCCGAGCCCGATATCTACAACGCCATCAAGCGCAACGCTCTGCTGGAGAACGTCACTCTGGATGCTGAGGGCCACATCGATTTCGCTGATAAGAGCGTTACCGAGAACACCCGTGTGTCCTACCCCATCAACCACATCAAGAACATCGTCCGCCCCATTTCTTCTGCACCCGCTGCAAAGAACGTCATCTTCCTGTCTGCTGACGCATTCGGCGTTCTGCCCCCGGTCTCCATCCTGAGCCCCGAGCAGACCCAGTACTACTTCCTGTCCGGCTTCACTGCAAAGCTGGCAGGCACCGAGCGCGGCATCACCGAGCCCACCCCCACCTTCTCTGCATGCTTCGGCCAGGCCTTCCTGGAGCTGCACCCCACCAAGTATGCTGAGGAGCTGGTCAAGAAGATGCAGAAGAGCGGCGCCAAGGCTTATCTGGTCAACACCGGCTGGAACGGCACCGGCAAGCGCATCTCCATCAAGGATACCCGCGGCATCATCGACGCCATCCTGAACGGCGACATCAACAATGTGCCCACCAAGAAGATCCCCTACTTCGACTTCGAGGTTCCCACCGTGCTGAACGGCGTGGACACCGGCATTCTGGATCCTCGCGACACCTATGCTGACGCTTCCCAGTGGGAAGAGAAGGCCAAGGATCTGGCAAGCCGCTTCATCAAGAACTTCAAGAAGTACGAGGGCAACGAGCACGGCAAGGCTCTGGTCTCTGCCGGCCCCCAGCTGTAAGCTGATCTCCGCCTGATACTGAAGCGATAAAAGGACGTGTTCCCGCAAGGGAGCACGTCCTTTTTGTTTTGCAGACTGGCAGGTAAACGCTCCGTCGGTTGTGTTTTCCACATTTCTGTGTTATCCTGTGGAAAAGGATGTGAGCAGAATGGATGCAAAAGAATTTGGTGCATTCCTTGCACAAGTGCGCCGGGAGCGGAACATGACGCAGGCCGAACTGGCTCAGCAGCTTCACGTTACGGATAAAGCCGTCAGCCGCTGGGAACGCGGCATCGGGCTGCCAGACATCAACACGCTGGAGCCGCTGGCCGATGTGCTGGGCCTGACCCTCGCTGACCTGATGCACTGTCATGACTCCCGTCAAAAAGATGCCACTCCTCCCGTTCCTCTGGAAGATTTTTTCACCATGCTGCGCCGCCAGCACACTGTAGACTGGCGTTCTGTGCGTACTGCTCTTCTTGCATTAAGCATTGCACTTGCCCTGTGGGGAATTTTTGCCTGTCCAGGCAGATTAGCTGTGCACTGGCGGACTCTCAGCGATGGTTCGCTTCAGGCCGACGGCTGGATGTCCTCCCTGGTCATTTTTCCATTGTTTGCCGGATTTGAATTTCTATCTCTTGAGCTCTGGAACAATTTTGAGCAAACCGGTTACTACCGGCGCTGGGGTGAGGTGAATCTTTTTATCATTCACGCCATGTCTTTCGGCACGCCGCTTACCCGTCTGATGCGGCTCGTGCTGGATCTTCTGTTCTTTTTCTGTTTTGGATTTCTGCTTCCATGCTGCGAAGCATGGCTGATTCTTTTGAATTAAATGCCGTTTTCCTCTCCGTCCCCACCCGTGAAAAAGCAAAAGAGCAAAGCCCCCCGGCTTTGCTCTTTTGCATAAGGATCAATCATTTTCCGCTGCTATGCCCAGAGCACAGCGGAGGGCATTTTAAATCGTTTTTACTTGGCAGCGTCGAACTCTGCCTCGATCTCTGCCGAGGGTGCCGGGGTGACAAGGCTCACCACAACACAGACCACCAGAGAGATCAGGAAGGCAGGCAGCAGCTCGTAGATGCCAAACACGCCGCCCAGCGGGCTGACGATGTACTTCCATACAAAGACCATCAGGCCGCCGGAGAGCATACCGGCCAGAGCGCCCTGCCAGTTGCAGCGCTTCCAGAACAGGGAGCACAGCACCACTGCGCCAAAGGAGCCGCCAAAGCCGGCCCATGCAAAGCTGACGATGCCGAACACGCTGGAGTTGGGGTCGCGGGCCAGCACCACGCCCACCACGCTGATGCAGATGATGGTCAGGCGGGCAGCGAACAGGCTCTGCTTCTCGGTCAGCTTCATGTGGCCGAACTCCTGCAGGATGTTCTGGGATACGCTGGAGGCCGCTGCCAGCATCTGACTGTCGGCGGTGGACATGGTAGCGGCAAGGATGCCGGCAAGGATCAGACCTGCCAGAATGGCTGCCAGCACGCCGTGCTGGGCGATCAGGCTGGCCACGCGCACGATCAGGGTCTCGCTGGAAGAGCCGCTCAGGAACTCCAGCGCGCCCGCCTTGGTCATGCCCAGACCCACCATGCCGATGACGATGGAAGCGGTCATGGCAATGACCACCCACACGCTTGCAATGCGGCGGCTGAGCACCAGCTTCTTTTCGTCCTCAATGGCCATGAAGCGCAGCAGGATGTGGGGCATGCCGAAGTAGCCCAGACCCCATGCCAGCGTGGACGCGATGTCCAGCAGGCTGTAGGAGGTGGCGGTGTTGTCTGCCGCATTGTGGCTTGCAGCCATGGTCAGGTAGCCGGGCAGGCTGCGGGCGTTGTCCAGAACCACGTCCCAGCCGCCTGCCACGTTGACGCCATACACCAGCACCGCGATCAGCGCCATACTCATGACAACGGACTGGATCAGGTCGGTGGTAGACACAGCGCGGAAGCCGCCCATGATGGTGTAGCCCACAATGACCACAGCGGACAGGATCATAGCCGCCATGTAATCCACGCCAAACAGGCTGTTGAACAGCTTGCCGCAGGCGGCAAAGCCGGAAGCGGTGTACGGGATGAAGAACACGATGATGATGACCGCGCCCAGCGCGTTGAGCAGGTTGCGCTGGTCATGGAACCGCAGGGAAAGGAACTGCGGCACCGTGATGGCATCCAGATTGGCCGAGTAGCGGCGCAGGCGGCGGGCCACGATGAGCCAGTTGAGCCATGTGCCCACAGCAAGGCCGATGGCCGTCCAGCCCGGCGACGCAATGCCGGTGAGATATGCAAGGCCCGGCATACCCATCAGCAGCCAGCTGGACATATCGCTGGCTTCAGCGCTCATAGCCGTGACCAGCGGGCCCATCGTGCGGCCGCCGAGGTAGAAATCGCTGCTGTCCTCGTTGGATTTGCTGTAGACAAAGCCAACCAGCAGCATTCCCACCAGATAGATCACAATGGTGGCAATGATGCAGATATTGATCATTTGATTACCCCTCTCTTTCTTCCCCTCAACGGGAACATATCTTAAATATTACCACAAAAACCTGCATTCCTGCAAGCTTTTCGGGCAATTCAAGAGCACAAACTTCTGTTTTTCCGGGTTTTGAACAGAAAAAGCAGCATTTCTGGTGCAAAATCCATCAGAAACACTGCCGTCGTAAATTGATATCCGCAGCCCGGCGTAAAGCCGTATCCGTATTGAACCAAAAAAGCACCCCCTGCCATGGCCTTGTAAGGGTCAGCAGCGGGTGCTCTTTTTGGTTTATGTCCGTACAAAGAAATCCGGGAACCGTTCCAATATCTTCTGGAAATTCTCGCGGTACATGCCAAGGTGATGCTCAAACAGGGCTTCTACGTCCACGTCCAGCGGCAGGCCGTCCCGCAGATAGCCAAAGATCTGCTCGTGCTCTTTCTGCACCGAGGCAATATTTCCCCGGCAAAGGGCCGAGTCCAGATACCGCACACGGTCCATATGGGAAGTAACGTTGTGCATGGCCTCCCAGATGCGGTCGTAGCCGGAATCGTGGTACAAAAGCCTGTGGAAGTCGTTATCCAGCGAGATGAAGAAGTCATCTGCTGCATCCTGATCCAGATAAAGGTCTTCGTTCTGCCGGTTCAGCAGTTCCTGAAATTCGTTCAACTGTTCCCTTGTCAGCTTTCCGGCCAGCCCGCGCAGCAGCGCCGGTTCCAGAATGCGGCGCATGGCAAAGCCTTCGTTCAGGTATGGAACGCTGATCTTGGACACAATGCTGCCGCGCTGCGGCAGAACATCCACAAGCCA
The DNA here is from genome assembly GCF_900066275.1 of uncultured Faecalibacterium sp. Classification (NCBI taxonomy): domain Bacteria; kingdom Bacillati; phylum Bacillota; class Clostridia; order Eubacteriales; family Oscillospiraceae; genus Faecalibacterium; species uncultured Faecalibacterium sp. Next base: position 59,476 of record NZ_FMFG01000012.1, read on the forward strand.
TTCGCTTTTCAGCATCATCAGCGCTTCGTGTACCGGTGTGCGGCTCATGGCCAGCTGTTCGCACAGTTCGGCCTCGCTCAGCTGACAGCCCGGCTGCAGCTGCAAGGTCATAATATTTTTGCGCAGCATACGGTAGGCGTAAGCCCGGTTATTTTCGTCCATTCTGCGCACGTCCAGCAGCAGCGGCAATGCGCTGGCCTTTTCTTCTCTCATAGCAGTTCCCTTTTTTGCTTGCCGTAATTTTACCGCAGGGCGCACCGCCCCGCAGACATCTGAAATCATTCTTATTATAAAGCATCCCGCGGCACATGTCAAAAAGAAAAAGCACCAAGCATTGCTGCTTCGTGCTTTTTTGTGGTGCGCCTCGCACACTCCTATCCGAACGGTGCGCCGCTGGTGGCCATCACCGGCCAAGTGGGGTGCACGGCCGGATATGACCATTCCCCTTTTCCTGTTTCATCTCTCCCTCAAAGCCGCCTTGCCTTGCAGGGTAACAAAAAAAGACGCTTTGCGATCTCTCGCGAAGCGTCTTTGCCTTTTGATGCTTAAAGTATCGCGTTTTCTGTTATTTCTTTCAATCCGAAAATTGCAACAACTTTTGCCTCCGTATTTTCTTGTTTTGTAAAGTTATACAAAGTCCTTTCTTGATTTTTGTCAAAATTAAAAGTCACGCGTCCCGATCCATATTCTGTACTTTTTTATTTGTTCTTTGTCATTTTTATTTTTGAATAAGTATTATTTCTGCCACTATTCTGCAATAAACTTTCCAAAATCAAGTCCAGAACACGATACTGTCACGCCCAGTTCATCCGGCCGTAGCGGGTGGTCAGCTGGCAGATCTCTTTTTGAAGCTTCTTTGTCAGCTGAGTCTTTTTCAGCCGCCAGCGCCAGTTCTGGCCCACGGTGGAGGGTTTGTTGATGCGGGCAGAGTTGTCCAGCCCCAGCCAGTCCTGCATGGGAACGATGCAGGTCGCCGCTGCGCTGCGCAGGATCAGTGCGATCATGCTTTTATAGAGCCGCTCCTCCGGGGTGGCGTAGTCGTACAGATAGTCCCGCACCATGGCGCGCTCGGCATCGGTGACAGTCTGATACCACGATACCAGCGTCTCGTTGTCGTGGGTGCTGGTATAGGCCACGCTGTTCACCGGGTAGTTGTGGGGCAGATAGTCGCTGGCACTGCCGGTGTCGCGGGAGTCAAAGGCAAATTCCAGCACCTTCATGCCGGGGAAACCGCTGTCCCGCACCAGCTGACGGACCGTCGCGCTCATATAACCAAGGTCCTCCGCAATGATCTCCCGCTTGCCCAATGCCTGCTCCACGGCACGGAACAGCTCGATGCCGGGGCCTTTCTCCCAGTGGCCCTCTGCCGCAGTCTCGCTGCCGTAGGGGATGGAGAAATACTCATCGAACCCGCGGAAGTGGTCGATGCGTACCACGTCGTACAGCTCGAAGCAGTACCACAGGCGGGTGATCCACCACTGATAGCCGGTTTCGCGGTGGGCTTCCCAGCGGTAGAGCGGATTGCCCCAGAGCTGACCGGTGGGCGAAAATCCATCCGGAGGAACGCCCGCCACCGCCGTGGGCAGATTTTCTTGATCCAGCTGGAACAGCCCCGGGTTTGCCCATGCATCCGCCGAATCCAGCGCCACATAGATGGGGATATCGCCGATGATCCGGATGCCTTTGCTGTTGGCGTAGGCCTTCAGTTTGCGCCACTGCTCATCGAACTTGAACTGGAAATCGACGCTCTGAACGATGCTTACGAAGAAACGCTGAAGGCCCTGTTCACCGCGCCGGATCGCCCCACCGCCATGCTGGTCAGCGACGACATCCTTGCCGTGGTGCTGGAACAGTTCTGCGGCAAGCTGGGGCTGCGCGTCCCGAAAGACCTTTCCATCGTGTCCTTCAATAACTCGCTGTTCTCCCGCATCACCAGCCCGCAGCTGACCACCGTGGACGTGAACCCCTACCAGCTGGGCATGGAAGCGGCCAGCCAGACCATCAACCATATCGAAAACCCGAATCTTCTGGCAACCAAGATCATTGTGCCGCATAAGCTCATCCAACGGGAGAGCTGCTGCCCGCCGCCGGAGATCTGATGTGCAAAAAACGAGGCCGTTCCCTTTCTTTTCCAGAGAGGCAGAACGGCCTCGTTTTGCTTATTTTTTCCGGTACTCCCGGGGTGTCATGCCGAAGTGCGCCTTGAACGCCCGGTTAAAATAGGAGAGGTTCTCAAACCCGCACCGGGAAGCGATGGTCAGAACCGTCTCATCCGTGGCCTGCAGCGCTTCGGCGGCGGCGTTGAGCCGGTACTCGTTCAGAAAGGCCACAAAGCTCTGCCCGGTCATCTGCCGGAACCACCGCATGAAGTGGCTGGCACTGAAGGAGCAGACCCCGGCGGCATCGGCGACCCGGAGTTCCTCGGTATAATGGGTCGAGAGCCATTGCAGGAGCGTTTTCAGCCGCTGGGTGTCGGCTGTCTCGGCGGCAAGCCGCTGCCGGCCCTGTGCAAGGAGCAGGGCAAGAAACCGCAGCAATGCCCCCTTGACCTGCAGCTCGTAGCCGGGGAGCTTGGCACGGTTGGCGTCTTCCACCTCCCGCAGGCAGGCGGCGGCCTGCAGATAGCACAAATCGTTCGGGGTCAGCCGCGCAGGCAGCGACAAGCGCCCGCTTTGCAGCGGAAGCAGATATTTCTCGGCACAAAGGTCCTCTGCGCCGCCCAGAAGCTCCAGCTCAAAAATGATATTTTCGTATTCCATGCACTGCCCCTCGGCCTGCCGCAGGGCATGGAGGGTGCCGGGCGTAAAAATAAAGATGTCCCCCATGCGGGCCGGGCAGCTCTCAGCGCCCACCTGCACCAGTCCTGTGCCCCGCTTGACAAAGACCAGCTCCATGCTCTCCTGCCAGTGGAGCGCCACCTGCGGAAAGTCCCCCGGAATGGTGCAGGGATACAGATTGAAGGGAAACCGCACGGCACCATGCTGCTTGGTCTCCTGCAAAGATGCCTGATTTTGCATTGTTTCACCTCCTGATGATAGGATTGTACCACAGTCTGCGCTTTTTAGGCAAGATTTTGATTGTTTTATGTGGTATATCTGGAAGTACAGATGTCAAACCTGTTTTCCGCAAGGTGTATTTGAAAACAAAGAAAATGACGAATATTTCGCAAGCACAAACGGGATCCAAGGCTGTTTCACGCAAGATCCGGCTGTGCTTGTAGAAATAGACTAAATTTTCGACTTTTCAGATACACCCTAACAAAGGAGGATGCATTTATGAGCTTTACCGAAACGTTACAGGGTCTCACGGGCAAGCCGCTGGCAGACTGCACGAATCAGGAGCTGTATCTCGCGCTGCTGGAACTCGTCCGGCAGAAGAGCGCCGACCGTGTGCAGCCGGTCACCGGCCGCAAGCTGTACTACATCAGCGCCGAATTTCTCATCGGCAAGCTGCTGTCCAACAACCTCATCAATCTGGGACTGTACGATGAAGCCCGCGATGCACTGGCTGCCGTCGGCAAGAGCCTTTCCGATATCGAAGAGGTGGAGCCGGAACCTTCTCTGGGCAACGGCGGTCTGGGCCGTCTGGCTGCCTGCTTCCTCGACTCTCTGGCAACGCTGAACCTGCCCGGCGACGGCGTGGGCCTGCGGTATCACTTCGGCCTGTTCCACCAGTCCTTTGAGAACGGCGTGCAGAACGAAAAGCCCGACCCGTGGCTTACCGCCCACAGCTGGGCAGAAAAGACCAACATCACCTACCCGGTGGAGCTGGCGGGCAAGGAGTACACTGCCCGGCTGTACAAGCTGGCGGTCACCGGCTACGAGGGCCGCACCAACACCCTGAACCTGTTTGACCTTGACACCATCGATGAGAGCATCGTCCACGACGGCATTGCCTTCGATAAAACTGCCATCGACAAGAACCTGACCCTCTTCCTCTACCCGGACGATTCCGATGAGGCAGGCCGCCGCCTGCGGGTGTACCAGCAGTACCTGATGGTCTCTGCCGGTGCCCAGCTCATTCTGGCTGAGTGTGCCGCCCGGGGCTGCGATTACCATGATCTGGCCGACTACGCCGCCATCCAGATCAACGACACCCACCCCAGCATGGTCATCCCGGAGCTGATCCGGCTGCTGGGCGAAAAGGGCATCGAATTTGAGGAAGCCGTAAAGATCGTCACAAAGACCTGCGCCTACACCAACCACACCATTCTGGCCGAAGCACTGGAAAAGTGGCCCCGCGCCTATCTGGATACCGTGGTGCCCCAGCTGATGCCCATTATCGAAAAGCTGGACGCACTGGCCCGCACCCGCACCAAGGACGAGAGCCTTGCCATCATCGACAAGGACGACCGGGTGCACATGGCCCACATGGACATCCACTTCACCCACTCCACCAACGGCGTGGCGGCGCTGCACACCGAGATTTTGAAAAAATCCGAGCTGCACGGCTTCTACGAGCTGTACCCGGAAAAGTTCAACAATAAGACCAACGGCATCACCTTCCGCCGCTGGCTGCTGGAATGCGACCCCCGCCTGACCGCCGCGCTGGAACAGCACATCGGCTCCGGCTTCCGTAAGGATGCCGCCGAGCTGGAAAAGCTGCTGGCTTTTGCTGACGACGAAGCTGTGCTGGAGCAGCTGACCGCTGTGAAAAAGGCCAACAAGGAAGCACTGGCAGACTGGCTGCTGCGCACCCAGAAGGTGAGCGTGAACACCGATGCTGTGTTCGATATCCAGTCCAAGCGCCTGCACGAGTACAAGCGCCAGCAGCTGAACCTGCTGTACCTCATCCATCAGTACTACGAGATCAAGGCCGGGCACCTGCCCGCTGCTCCGCTGGTGAGCATCTTCGGTGCCAAGGCGGCACCTGCCTACACCATTGCAAAGGACATCATCCATGCGCTGCTGACCCTGTCCAAGGTCATTGCCGCAGACCCGGAAGTGTCCAAGTGGCTGCAGGTGGTGTTCGTGGAGAACTACAACGTTACCGCCGCCGAAAAGCTGATCCCCGCCTGCGACCTGTCCGAGCAGATCAGCCTTGCCTCCAAGGAAGCTTCCGGCACCGGCAACATGAAGTTCATGCTGAACGGCGCGCTGACGCTGGGCACCATGGACGGTGCCAATGTGGAGATCAGCCAGCAGGTGGGCGAGGAGAACATCTATATCTTCGGCCAGACCTCCGATCAGGTCATCCACCGCTATGCCGTGGGCGACTACGACCCCGCCCAGTGGGTGGAGGGGGATGCCAACATCCGCCGCGCCATCAACTTCCTCACCGGCCCGGAGATGCTGGCCGCCGGTCACGCCGAAAACCTGACCCGCCTGCACAACGAGCTGATCCATAAAGACTGGTTCCAGACCCTGCCGGACTTCAACGCCTACGTTGTGCGCAAGGGGCAGGCCCTCAGTGATTACGCCTGCGACCCGAAAGGCTGGCGGCGCAAGTGTCTGGTGAACATTGCCAAAGCGGGCATGTTCTCCTCCGACCGCACCATTGCCGAGTACAACCGCGACATCTGGCATCTGGGCGAATAGTTTATTATCGCAATTTTATTGATCTTCTGCCGCAGGACGAGATCTATCTAACCATGGGCACCGCCTACGATTTGCGGCATCAAAGAAGATTTCCAAAATCTACTGTACGCAAAATTTCTATCGGCACAAACCCTATGCTGCCAGAATTTCTGCGCGACCCGCCTGGATGAGGTGGTTGCCGCCATCCGGAAGCACCCCTATCTGGAGCTGCTCTATAAGCCGGGCGCAGATGAACACAAATAAAAGACGGGGTGCTGTGCATTTGTGCAGCACCCCGTCTTTTACTTATTAAGAACTTGAGTGAAGAAAAACCACCAGCTAAGCTGGCGGAATAAAAACGGCTTTAGCCCTAGACAAAGAGAAACCTCTCTGTAGAATAGAGTGTGGGTTTGCCAACCACATTCTAGGAACAGAGAGGTTTATCTTTGAAATGAAAAATAACAAAGACGTAGATAGTTTAAGCCATACGACATGGAGATGTCAATACCATGTAGTGTTTGCACCGAAATATCGGAGAATGGTGATATATGGCCAAATCAAAAAAGATATTGGTCAGATACTTCGCAAACTATGCGAGCAAAAGGATATTGAAATAATTGAAGCAGAAGCCTGCCCGGACCATATCCATATGCTGATAAGTTTTTCGCCGAAGTACAGCATTTCTTACGTTATGGGATATCTCAAGGGAAAGAGCAGCCTCATGATTTTCGACAGACACGCGAATTTAAAGTACAAGTATGGAAATCGGCATTTCTGAGCCAGAGGATATTTTGTGGATGCAAAGGAAAGCAGGCTGTGCAAACCTTGCGCAGAAACGCCGTTGATTCGGGCAAATGTGCAAACGGTGTGCAGAAAGTGTGCAGTCGCTTTCCTACACAAAAAAGAACGTCAAATCTTACGATTTGACGTTCAATATCTGGTGCACCTCCAGGGACTCGAACCCTGGGCCCACTGATTAAGAGTCAGTTGCTCTACCAACTGAGCTAGAGGTGCATATTATCAGAATGCGGTTTCTTCATTCTGATAACTCAAGTCGGCGACTACCTATTTTCACGCGCCGTTTCCAGCGAACTATCTTCGGCACAAGTGAGCTTAACTTCTGTGTTC